>NZ_JALAYA010000013.1:40321-46053 GCF_026796395.1 Bacillus sp. T17B1 | reverse complement strand
TTTCAAGTCGCTCAGCATGATCCGGCAAATCCATATTTTCTACTTCTAAAATGGTGATTCGCTTTTCAAGTGACAATGCAGGATTTGAACCATCATGAATACAAAGTTTCAAAATGGAATCTGATACGACCTCATTTAAATAGTCACCAGCTTTTTGTACAGCTTCTTCGGGATGTTTCTGCATCCTCCGAATAATATCAAGTGAGCCGACCTGTTCGCCTTTCTGTTTTGCCTCAATTACTTCTGACGTAGCACGAAGGAACGCTGTGTTCACATCGTCTTTCCCTTTAAAGTCATATACTTGTTCAAAAATGACTTGAACCAGCTCTTTTGCTTTCATAGGAGGGAGGAAGGAAATAGGATCAAGCGCTCCCCAGTTGTGCGTGTTTTCATGATCTAGCGTGATATAGTTATATTTCTCTAAATGAGCAATATATAAGGGAAAATTCTCTCGAATGTACTCATCATTCAAGACTCTTTGAATCCACTTTCTCATTTCCTTTTTAGGGTCTATATACAGAGATTTGATGTTTAACATGCTGATATAGTTAAAGATCAATTTCGCCAGATATGACTTGCCATTTCCTGTGTCTCCTGTGATTAGGCAGTGAGGAGAACGTGTCTTTGAACCTTTTAACTGCTGATTCGCTAAGAAAGGGTGGAATAAGACAAAATCACGGCTGGACATAATGGCACTTTCTAAGTCGGTGTGCTCTTGGAAACGATCAACCCAACCGAGAAAGAATCCAATTTTCGAACCAATATCAGAGTTAACAGCGAAAAGGCCTTCTGCCACGCCATCTTGCGTTGTTTTTTGAATCCAGTTCTTGTCGGTTATATCTAATTTTTCGCCGGGAAGCATCTTATAAAAAAGATTCAGTTGATCAGCTACCGGAAGGCGACATGTAATGCCAGCGCCTTTTAAGTGTCTTTTGACAATTGTTGCTTTACCCACACATTCTTTTTTTGTTTTCCCATGAACGACAATCACAGATAGCCAGTTCATCAAATGCACTTCTTCTTTCTTAATCTCATCTTGTAAATGTCTTACCATCGTTGCACTTGTGACAGTGGAAACATCACTTCGATCACCTGTGCTTTGTTGTTCTTTCTGTTCTTCTTTCAATTGCTGTTTTTTGAGGTTGAGGGCAGGTTTAGTAATTGATTTTGATTCCGTTTGTATTTTCATTTGGACTTCGACAGGGAAGGGAAGTGACTGCGTTTCATAAAACAAATCACTTTCAGACATATTGTGAAGAAATTCGTCAATCACCACAAAAGCCGTATAACCTTCATCTTGGTCACTATGCAAATGTAAAACCGATGGGTCAGTAGGATCTATGATAGTATTTGTTATCGAACGAACATCCTTTATTTCGCTTTCCTCATTCGTCTGGTGATTCAATCCACGCACAAAGTGATAACGGTTAATATATGTCATTTCTGATTCTGAAAGCCGTTCTCCGCGAACAGAAGCCATAATGTTGGCTAGTGTTTCTTCGACTTCCTCATATTTTTCAAAAAAAGAGGTGGAAACATTTTGTTCCCACCCGAGCATTTTCACAACAGTATCAGTCGCCGTATTGAATAGAGATAAAATATTATCTTTTAGTTCGACACTAATATTTACAAGACTGCTTTTCAGTTTTACACCTAAAATGAAATCATACTTTGTCAGCCTTCCTAATCGCTGTTCTAACAGCCTTACCGTTTCTTCATTGTAGTAACGAGCCACATCCATTGCATCTGCCGCAATATCTGTTTCTAAATCCTTAAATCGTTTTTTTAATTCATACTCACTTGGATACATCATCAAGTGAAAATCCTCATAAGATGTAATTTCTTCGAAAAGATGCTGCCACTTCTTTTTATACGATTCAACTTTTTCTTTATTTTGCATAGGAATCGAATTGCTCTTTATTCGGTAGTACGCCCACACGTCGCCCGTTCTTGTTAATAGTAGATTCTTGTGTATTGCCTTCATAGGCGTTTTTAATCTCATTTGAATAATCCACCACCTTCACAAGTTTTCGAAACTCAATTTGTTTTTCGTTACTCAAATCAATCTTTCGATCATTGCAATACTTCTTTTGTGGAAGCTTAATGAAGAAGTAATATTTTGCAAAATCAAAGAAATATATATAGATGTTTTTGCCTTCCGGCTTTATTTTCGTTACAAGCATCGTTAAAAAAAATGGTATCCCAAAAATCACGATGACGTAACTGTTATCAAAAGCGTGAGGAAAAATCATCCTCACGCCGTACCAGAATCCAAAGCATAGACCAACAAAAATGAAATAGTTAATAGCCGGTATTAACTCAACTGCAAAGGGTAATGAATAATTTTCGGTTAATTGCTGAATTTTTTTCGGCTCTCTCATTGCCTTCCGGTAGTTGAACACCAGACGCCCCATTCAGATGCCCCCTTACAATTTTTCCATTAGCGCATTGATCCAGCCGGAGAATTCTGACCAGTGTTTAATAACCCACGTCACCGCACTGCCAATACAGCAAACAAAGATAATACCGCCCATTTTTAACTTCATCAGATTCTTTGCGGCTATGAACATGACCACGATCGTAATGAATTGGATAACAACATCTGATGCCCAACCTTTTACCCCTCCAAGTGTTGGAAGGTCTGCGCCAAGAATAAAGAAATTCATGAAATCCATATTTAAACCTCCTACTGATGTTTAAGTTTATTTACATAAAACTGACCGCTGTTTTCCGTAATCTCTAGACTGAATTTTTCATTTACCGGAATGTCATTTTCTTTTTCCTTAAATCGAACAGCACAAAAAACCTCGAAACCTTTTTTTGTCTCGAAGATTTTCACTGACTGCACTTCCCCAAATAACAAGTTTCCTTCCAATGTTTCTGGCTTTTTCATCATATAAACCATTTCTTCTTTCTTTTCAGAAGCGTATTTCTCAAAGAAATTTTGAAGAAATGATTCGATAGATTCTTTTTTCTCGCCTGCATATTCGTCTCTAGTTTCTTCTTTGCCCTTAAAAGCAATATCGCCTTTCAGATCATAAATCTGTGTAAAGTAAGGAACAGCAGATACCGCAAAGGAATCACCTTTATTTGTGACTGGAATATTCAGCAACATTTGTTTTTCAGATTTCTCGTTTGTTTTAACCTTTTCTTTCACCTTCTTTTTCTTCTTTCCGTCTTTAACTTCTTTTTCAACTTCCTTTTCTACAGGGTATAGATTTTCATATATGACCTTATATTGAAAAAGGCTGTTTTTATCACCTTCTTTCACGTTATATAAGCTGTAACCCTTTAACTCTCGATCACCTTTTAAACCATCCACATTGAAGCGTTCTTCATCTTCAAAATGGTTATCTTCCTGTTTCACCATGTAGCTTTCAAGGCTCTGCATACGTTTTTCAATAGATTCTTGATCGTTCTTCACATTCACATATTCATTGATGAACCCTGACAGAAAGTTTTCAGCAGCAGTCACCGAAATTTTTTGTTTATCGTCATTTGTTGGCTTAATGGCTTCTTCTTTCATGTCATTAAGTTGGGATCGTGTGTTAATTGATAAAAGCACAGCGAGCATGCAGATAAACAGCAAACCCCCAACACACGACCACAATGTAACTGCGATCAGCTTAGACCTGTCACGAGGTACTTTTTGTTTGTCTTTTTCCGGTCTTTCAATTCGTTTCAATTTTTGAAAGGCAGACCGAAAAAATGACTCTTCTTTTTTATCCAAGTCAATTTCTTTTTGGAGCAATTCGATTCACTCTCCTTTCATAGACTTCTAAGCACTTTCCCCCTGATTAACTTTCATGTTTCTTGTCATTTTCAAAATGGCTCTCGCCATTTTTTCATAGTTCGGTTCATTTAGCTCCGTCACGATAACTTCCACTGGCTTACCTTTAATTTCAACGACCTCAACACTCTGTTTCATCAAAGACCTCGCTTTCTTCAAACCTGTTTTGTTTTTTCAAGGAATAATAAAAAGGATGCTACACGATGTAACACCCTTTTTATGCTTTGGTTCTCCACATAAACTTTTAAGCTAGTCATTCGACCGTCTGGCAAGTATCTTGTTTTATAGAATGTGTAACGATACTCAGCAAATCCTTTTACTCGTTCTCCTTCAACAACCAACATGCAATCTCTGCTTAAACTTCTTACAAAGACTAAAGAGGGGATACCTACATTAAAGCCCATTCTTTTAAAGTGATTATCTACTGCTGACATCCAACCACCTCATTTTGGATAGCTATCATACGACCTCAATATTTCAAACTCTACATTGACTTCCTCTGTTTCTTCCTCTTCATCTTCACTTTCAGGAATGAAAAAGACAGCAGATACAAAACGTATAATATCATCCTTTAAAGGAGATTCAGATTCAAGTAAAATCCTTTGGCCTTGCTCATAATAAGGTACTGTTTCTAGCAATTTTTCAATAAATGTCTCAGCTAATCGTAATAAACCGACCTTCTCTAACTCACTTTCTAAATATGCACGATTTAATAAATTTACGTTTAACATTTAAACACCTCTTCTTAAATTTCTTGGGCTTTGCCCAAACCCACCAACGTGTGCACGTTGGATTGCTAGTAATCTAACCCCCTATTCCCCCAAATCATTGGGGGGACTCCCTCGCCGGTAGGCAGGAACAAACGGTTGTTTGTTCAATGCCAAGAGGGTTTGGGTGGCGCTGAATATGTCAACTCCTTATCCTCACTTCGCTCCGGTACCGTTGACACGTACGTTTAATCGCATCACCTGTTTTTATAAAGGTTTATCAGCTTGTTTTTAAACCACCATGTCAGCGACTTCAGCTATAAACACATTCAACATTTTTTGATGTTTTTCTGCCAGTTCAGCTTCTACGATCATATCTGACAGATCAGTTTTCCCTAAGTGCTGATCAGCTTCCAGTACCATTTTCATAGTGGGGGCACAAGAGTTACGAAGCCAGTTTCTTGATTTCTGATAGAAGTCTTTTTGTGGTTTGACGTACAAAGGAAGTCGCCCAACATCACCTATAAAATCAGACCAAAAAAGGCTCGTTTTCCAATGCTCTCTAGTGATGTTTTCATCAGCATCAACGAACCTTACATAGTTATTAATGATTTGCATAGCGATTAAGGTTAAATCCTTTGTTTTCAATAAAGCATCTATCGCAACTTGTGCACGTTCATTTTTAAGCCGCAGTTCATAACGATTCCAATCGCCTAGTTCTTCTAACGGAATGTTATACTTTTCTGCTTGTTCATAGTTTTTCTCGTAAAAGCAAAGGTACGCTTCTGACTTTTTAGAACCGAAATATATTGTCGTTCCACCTGTAATTCCATCAGATAGATCAAATGAGCCATTGAAATCGGATTTTCTAAAGCGTGAAATACATTCGCCCTTTTGGGCTTTCGTTAACAATTCCGGTATGGAAAAGTATGTCTTTTTATCATCAATAGCCAAATCAAAGCGAGTGAACGAACCGCCTTGTGCCATGCAATCTTGAAAGAAGTCGTACCATGTTTTCTTCCGGCATTCCAAGAAGGATTCAAATTGACGGCAACCTTGACCGGACATTTCTATCAAAACACCTCTGTTATCATCTGGCGCAGAATAAAAGACTTTGATATAGTCCAGTTCGTACGTGCCAACGTAGCCATAGAAACCAGATTGCTTTTCAGTCATAAAGTCTTTGCTAAGGTGAAGAACCTCTTCAATAATCCGGTCAACATCATGAGTTTTAA
>NZ_JALAYA010000013.1:0-40185 GCF_026796395.1 Bacillus sp. T17B1 | reverse complement strand
ATGACATAAAATCATATCCTTTCGGCACGATAGGACTATAAAATTCCAACACTGAACCTGTGCCGACATTGGCATATCCTCGCCCTGTCTCTTTTTTATTCACATATGCTTTATCAACATCGCCAAACATCATCCCATAACCCGTATCGGACATTAAACCTAATGACACACGGAAGCTAAACTGATCACGAATACCGTCAGCTAAATATTTTGCATCTGGACGTTGTGCGCCTAAAACAAGAAAGTAACCCGCCTGTCTCCCCTTCATGACTAACTGTTTCATGTAAGAAAGGGCTTCATTTCTTTCTTTCATATCTAAAAAATCCATAAACGCCACATATTCATCAAAGAAGATAAACACAGGCTTTAAGCCTAAATAGGCATAGTTTTCACCTGTCTTATAGTTGGGCATCTGTTTCATTTCATCCATTCGTTCCATCATGCCATCTACAGACTTTCTTAGGCACATGAGAATGCCGTTCTTTTGGGAATATACCTTTTTCGGAAGCACTTCTTTCAAGTCTGCTAAATCTGCATTCTTAGGGTCCAATATTCTTACATCTGCCCCAAGTCCAACACACGCCTTGATAATCGTTAGCATGAAATATGTTTTTCCTCCACCTGTACCGCCAGAAATTAACCTGTGCGGCAACTTATCAAATTGCCATGAAATATGCTTCATTAACGGAAGGACTCCATTCTCAGCTACTGCATCATCAATGGAAATACGATTCTTTTTCACATCATAAAGAAGCTTAAAGCAAACAAAACCTTCTTCCATTTGCTTATCAACCAAGTCACAAAATAAGCCGTTTTCCAAATCCTTTCCTAAGTCTAGGAAGCGATTCTGAAAACGGCTCATGTCCATAGCAATACGAATATAAATGTGGTTGTTTTTGACCCTATAATACATTCTAGGAAAGTATGTGATTTTTTCCTTTGTGTCAGTTTCATTCGAAAAGAGTTTTGTTACTTTCACATTTTCTCTTTCGTAAAACTTATTGGAGAAAATCATTTTTGCAATCTTTTGCCTGTGAAGGATTTTCTTATAGCTGTCAAAGAAAAGAAAGTAAGATGCAGCTACACTTCCAACAGCAATTAACAGAGAGCATAAAACACTTTTAATAATTAAAGGCACATTCCACTCAAAGTGTTTTATTACTCGAGATATATCAAAATGAATCAGTTGTTCTCTCCAAAAGACGAACATAGACAATAAAAAAACAGGCACAAAGATGATTGCGCCTGCTAATGTTACGTTATTTCTCATGTACGGGCGGATTCGTTTGCCCCTGTATTTCCAAAATCTTTTGTTTAAGAAATCACTCATATATATCACCCGCCTGCCGATTTGAGAGCATCATGTCATTTCTTTTCATTCGCACCAGTTGCCGCGGCAGGTTTAGAGGATACAGCAGACCCTGCGCCTTTTAATACCAAGTCTTCTGCTTCGACAGTCCAGTTTACATTAGCAAAGTTCCCGTTTGCTCTAGCAGAAGCCATAATTTTTGGGTTTTTCAGTTCAACATCCTTAAAGAAATCAAATTCCTTCAAATCAACATAAGCAGGAATTGTCACTTCGATCTGCCCGCCTTGCACGCTTGATCCTAGATTATAAATCCTCGATTCCAAAGTATCCGTTCTTTTTCCATCCACATAGGCATAGCGCTCACGGTTTAAACCTAAAAACTTCAATTCACCAAAAGTCATATTGATATCCGGTACAATAAAGTTTAAGTTCATTTTTCATATCCCCATTTCATTTTTTTATTATTTATTTTCAAAAGATCGTTAAATTTCGATTTTATATTTTGAATTCGCTCCGGTTCTGTATCCATCTTGGCGCTTATCAGTTGCTAACGGCTTTACGCCCTCATGGCAACCTAGTAGGCTAATTATAGCCATCAAGCTGACTACAGCTATTCCGCACGCTTATTCTAGCCTGCTACAGCATTTAAAGTGATTGCTGTTCATCACTCAAATACTCACGCATGACATTTCAACAAGAATACCGTATAATAAAAGTGTCTAGTTTTTATTTTCCGGCGTTCTTGATGATCATTCGTCAAGGCGCTTTTTTTGTCTATATGTAGTTTTCAAGGAACAAACACTCCTATCGACATAAGTTAAACAAATCATCGTTATACAAAGTAAACACTTGGTTATCCTTTTTACTCAATGGACGAGTTGACCAGATACACCACCAATCCCAGCCTTTTAACAACTCAGATATTTCTTCATTAGCCTTCAAATGATTATCAGCATCAACAACGAATGTTTCACAAGTGGCATAGTCTTTAAAATGATTCAAATCCTTATCAGTCCTTAAAGCTTCAACATCAGTAATGATTGTTGCATTCACTCTTATTTTCATCGCATCCCTCCTTTCAAAGGATTCTTAACGGCTCCCTATAGTGGTATATAACGTCACACTACGGATGATTGCCGAAGCTTTTCAATGTCTTTTCTTCCAATGCCGTAATGCTTACATATCCTGCGATATGAAACGCCTTTTCGCAGTAATTCATTAACATTTTCAATTGTTAAGGGAAGGTTTAAATGATGATTTATGATGACTGAATTCAGAGCAATTTTCATTCTTGCTATCCAATCACCTTCCATTTGTCTGGCCAACGGAACAGCTTTTTTCATAAACAAATGAGTTTGGTTTAAACTGATGACACTCACCCCGTTGTTTTATAAATATATTTCTCTTCAAATCTGGCACGGCTGACTTTTCCTTTAACAACTTTGTATCCCTCTTGTTTGAGTTCCTTATTTAACTCCCTAATGATTTCATATGCTTTTGCCTGCCCTACCCCCAAAATGTTTTGGATATTATCAGCAGTTAAAAATTCTTTCAAAACAACTCCCTCCTTTTCTACCTTTTTCGTCTTTTCGTTTATAAGTTAATTATAATTAAACTATACGTTTAAGTCAATACAAAATTAAACTTTTTGCATAAAAAATGGTTTTTTTGATTTCAGCTCAAAAACTCACGTTACATATAATGAATGTAAAACCATTATATTTATGCATTTGGTTTAAGTCAACAACAAAATTAAACTTATCGAAAATATAATCGGTAAGTTCTAGCTTGGTTACAATTGATGGTGATAATATAAAAATAAACTTTCTGTAGATTGGACGAATTTATATGAGTTTAGGAAAACGATTAAAAGAAGCGAGAAAAAAACGTGGACTTTCCCAAATTGAAGTTGCTCAAAAACTTAACATTTCTAATCAAGTCATTTCTAATTATGAAAGAGATTTTCGTGACCCAGACACAAAAACATTAAAGCAATTAAGCGACTTGTATAATGTTTCAACTGATTATTTAGTAGGTAAAGCCCCCATTGAAAGCAACAATAAAGCTTCAAAATTGACCCAAACATTTAATGAAGTAATTGAGGAACTAAAAGATGAGGATACACTACTCTTTAAAAATGACGGTGAGTTCGACGAAGAAACAGCTCTCCTAATTAAGAAGGCATTAAAAAATGGAATAAAGCTTGTAGATGAATTAAAGAGGAAAGAGTGATACCAATTTATACGAGCAAAAACATAAAACACAAAGTGCAGTTAATCTTGTTGAGTTACGGAACTAATGATGTTTATGAAATTTGCGAACAACTAAATATAATCATAACCAAGAACAACTTAGGACAAGCCGAAGGTTTACTTCAACATCTTAAAGAAGAAAATCGTTATATAATCCATACAAATGAAAAACTAACGCACCAAACAATCCAAAAATTCATTGTTGCCCACGAACTAGGACATTATTTCCTCCACAAAAATTTAAATGCTTTTAAAGTGGCTAATTGCTCAGCTGTCTTAAAAGATAAGTTAGAACACCAAGCAAATATATTCGCTTCTGAATTGTTACTCCCGGACAAATTATTAAAAGAACATTTATTCGAAATACAAAACTTAACAATCCATCAACTAGCATCTTTCTTCAATCTACCAACGCATGTCATACAGCACAAACACTCACAATTGAAACTTTTGTCAAGAAACCGAATGGAAACAGGAATTAATCATGTATGCGAAATCTCTATATAAAGAAAAAAGCCCACTCACGAAAAACGAGTGGGTTTACTTTAGCTTCCAAGCCGATCTGATGCAATACTAATTACGTTATCAGATTTAGCTTGATGAGCAAAAGTGTCTAAATTAAAGGATAAGCCCAGTATTGTCATCCCCATTAAAATCGTCATTGATAAGGCAATCATTTTTTTCTTCATGAATAATCTCCCCTTTTCGAATTTCGTTTCTGGCTGCTATTACCTTACGATAATATTCGTTAGAGAGTGAAGAATTTCCTTTTTCATAATAAAACTCTGCAACTTCATGAGCATATTCTTCAATATCAGCAAATAATTTCTTCGATTGAAAGTAATCTAAGGCCTCATTAATTAAAGAAACATCTTCATTGGAAAAATAAAGTCCCTTTAGCAATTTGAATTTGGCTTGGTATTCATAATCATTGTTACGCATAGCAATGGCACTTCCTTCTTCAAAATAAAGAAGCGCTTTATTCGTTTCCCCTTTTTGTGCTAGTACATGAGACAGATTAAATAAAGTTTTAGACATGAAAATATGCTTTTCCTCTTGAAAAACTTGCAATGCCTTCATGAGATTCTGAATCGACAAATCATATTGACCAACACTCCTATAAACAATACCTAAATTCATATGAAATGTTGCAATGAGATATTTTTTTCCGATTTTAAAAGCATCCTGTAATCCTTTTTTCAATTCCTTAATTGCACTATTGTAATTTAAAGTATCAATTAAATTACCAGCTACAATAAACCTGCAATGAAGTATTCTTTCGTCATGAATGTCAAATTTCTGGTATATCTTTATAGCTCTCTTTGCATAACTCAGTGAAAAATAGGTTTGTTTCATATAGTAATATACTTCTGATACTTTAAAATAAAATTCCCCACGTTCAATCTCATCTTCAATCTCTGATAATTTGGTTTCAGCTAAACTATAGGCGTTTATTGCAGAAACAAGTTCTTTTCTTCTGAATTCGTACATTCCCATGAAAAAGAAGAAATAATACTCAAGCATTTTTGATAAACTGCCTTCTTTTTCTTTCAAAATTTCGTAGGTATTCTTAACTTCTTCAACGTCTTTTGATCTCAAATAGATTAACATTAGTTCATGTCTAAAATCCAAAAGTTGATAATATAGGAGGACATCTTGCTTCATTTCGACTTCTTCTAAAAGGGATTCAATTTCTAACTTCTTCTTTTGGGCTTCTTCAATCATATTTTTCTTTATGGTTGTATACCATGAATTCAACTTAGATATTAAAACTTCATATGGAATCCTTTCTTTTTTTATAAATGTATGATCCAAGCAAATCTCACCCCACAGATTTACAAAATTATTCGAATATTTACATTAATTGTATTATGTCAGATCAAAAAGCCATTTACAATTCTTATGAAAAAAAGGTACATTATTACTAGCACTGCATTTTTAATAAGAATCAAACATTATTACTTTCGATTCTTGATAATGAGACAAATACTTATCCCTTTCAATTTTCGGGTATAGGCGAGCTCTTTTATCATTTGTTAAGGAGGTTATTTTTTGAGTAACAATACTGTATCCCTATTGGATAAATGTAAAAACAATCTAATTAAAATATATACAACATACATTATGAGTAAACAGTTATTAGATGATGATTATTATGACTACTTAACCGAGGAAGAATTTAGAGAAGTCAGATCGCTAATAATCGCTTACTGTAATGAAAAAAATATTGAAATTCCGAGAATAATTAAAGAATGTCGAAGTATTAAAGAACTCATTTTAAGAATAGAAGCTAGAGGTCATAACAATGATACTAGCCTATATGAAGATATAAGTGAGATTTCAGAAGCTTTTAATCCTTTTATCGATGAAATAGAATTTCAAAACATTGAAATTAAGATTATTAATATTGAATGTGAAGTTCCTCAAAAACTTAATTATAAGGAAATTACAGATTATATAAATAAATGCGATGTTAGAATTAACATTGGGGATTACTCTGGTGCTATTACGGCAGCTAAAACCCTTGTCGAAGGAGTATGCAAAGAAATAATTTTCAATATTGAAAAAAAGGAAATTGAATCTAAAGGTAATTTACTTAAATTATTTGAAACAGTTCGTAAACATCTAGGTTTAGAACCTCAAGATCTTGAGAGACCCTTAAGGGAAGTAGTTACTGGATTACTTAAAATTATTCAAGGTTTAAGTGAGATTAGAAACATTAGTGGTGATAGCCACGCTGGAAAGGGGAATGGCTCAAAGTTGTCATTACATCACGCTTTATTAGTGGTTAATTCTGCCAAAACAGTAGCAAATTTCTTATTTAACACTTATGAGTTTCAAAGAAAAAAAGGAAAGTTCAGTTAATCCTTGGAGTTAAAGCTCTACCTTGAAATGTACCTGAGTCACTGAACGGTTAAGCAATATTGCTTTAGACAAACAAATATTCAAAATCGATGAATAAAAGGAGATGAAAGTTTTGTTTGATGAAAAAAAGGAAATAATAATTCCCTCTAATGGTGAGGTAGTAGACACTAGTAGTAATCCTCAGCATCAAATACTCTCTTTTTGCGAGCAGAATGTGAGGGAAGATTGTCAGGGTCAATATATGAGTAAAGCAAGAACTCTTTTCGATATCGGATTCTATGACCATGCTGTATTAGAGTATTGGAACCGAGGGATAACAGACCTTAAGGATAAATTGACTATTTATGGATTAGAACACTTTCCAAGTGAGTTTAAAGTTAATGTTAAAACTAGAGAAAGTCTAATAAATGTAAAGGACAGTGTTATTATAGATGCTTGTCAAGCATTAGGAATAATTGATGATGAGGCTCATGTATTTTTAAAGCATTGTTTAAATGTAAGAAATAATTTTACAGCTGCACATGATACAAATACTCCTATTGATCCTATAGAGGCACTT
The DNA here is from genome assembly GCF_026796395.1 of Bacillus sp. T17B1. NCBI lineage: Bacteria > Bacillati > Bacillota > Bacilli > Caryophanales > Bacillaceae > Bacillus > Bacillus sp. T17B1. The sequence goes on along the minus strand of NZ_JALAYA010000013.1, from coordinate 33,200 downwards.
AATTTGATCAAAAACTGCGTAAAATATGTATTGCAAAGAGATTTACCTTCTCCAGCCATGACTATAAATGACCTTATAAATTACATACAATCAAAAAATTTTGACCTCACACATTTTGAAGAAACAGTTAAACACCAATCACCCAAAGTGATTGAGTCCTTTTTAAGAAGAGTATTCAATGAATATATTGAACCTCAAACAATAAAAGATTATAGAGATAATCTCAAACTAATTGTGAAAACAATTTGGGATATGATTGGAGAAGAGGTAAAGAGTGAAATTGGTCAAAAATTGGTTCATTTAAAATTAGAGAATGAAGTGGATAAATCTCTATATGCAATGGACTTTATGTTACAAGTAAGAGGCATAAAATATATTCCTATGGCTGTAAGGAAACATATCTTTACCAAAAAGGCTAAGGAATTAATCGATGCTCACCACGGCATGAATAATTTCTATACAGAAGTAACCCATGCAAGAGAACTAGAGGCATTAGGATATAATGTACCTGATGAGTCTATTGATACCTATGTTAAAGCTATCACTTTCAGCTTCACTGGTAATTCATGGGGTCACAGCATAGAAGCCTCTTCTTATAATAATGCAATGTTTTCAAACCTTTCTACTAAAGGAGTGGAAAGGTTTCTAGAATCACTTGAAAATGATTCAGCTTTCGCTTGGCATTTCACAAGTAGAGAACCAGTTAAAAGATTAGTTGAGTTATTAAAACTATTAGAAGAAAAATCAAATTTATTACCTAAGCATAAAACAAAAATCATCGAATTTTTGAAACATAAATCATTGAGAGACTATTTTTTAACCAAAACATCATAGCCTGATGAATACTTTTTTTGAATCGTGGTATGTTAAAAGCATGTGTTTTAAACAGCAGAAAGAAGGTGATCCCATGCCAAACAAAAGTAAACCCAATAGATTAATCGCTGAGAAGTCTCCTTATTTACTTCAACATGCTCATAACCCTGTGGACTGGTTTCCTTGGGGAGAAGAAGCATTTGAAAAAGCGAAACGCGAAAACAAGCCTGTTCTCGTATCTATTGGGTATAGCTAACCATGGCTAATCTAAAGAACATGCCATTGGTGCCATGTCATGGCCCACGAAAGCTTTGAGGACAAAGAAATTGCGCGTCTCCTCAATGAACGGTTTGTGGCGATTAAAGTTGACCGGGAAGAGCGGCCGGATGTGGATTCCGTTTATATGAGAATTTGTCAGCTGATGACCGGGCAGGGCGGCTGGCCGTTGAATGTGTTTATTACGCCTGATCAGAAGCCGTTTTACGCGGGTACATATTTTCCAAAGACGAGTAAATTCAATCGTCCCGGTTTCGTTGATGTGCTTGAGCATCTATCTGAGACATTTGCGAACGATCGCGAGCATGTCGAGGATATTGCTGAGAACGCCGCTAAACATTTGCAGACCAAAACAGCCGCAAAGTCAGGCGAAGGACTTAGCGAATCAGCGATTCACCGGACATTCCAGCAGCTTGCCAACGGGTTTGATACGATCTACGGCGGCTTCGGGCAGGCGCCGAAATTCCCGATGCCTCATATGCTGATGTATTTGCTGCGTTATTATCACAATACGGGGCAGGAAAATGCTTTATACAACGTGACGAAAACGTTGGACAGCATGGCAAATGGCGGCATTTATGATCATATCGGCTATGGATTTGCCCGCTACTCGACCGATGACGAGTGGCTCGTTCCTCACTTTGAAAAAATGCTGTACGACAATGCACTGCTGCTGACTGCTTATACAGAAGCCTATCAGGTTACGCAAAACAGCCGGTATAAAGAGATTTGCGAACAGATCATTACGTTCATTCAGCGGGAAATGACCCATGAGGATGGAAGCTTTTTCTCCGCTTTAGACGCGGACACAGAAGGAGAAGAAGGAAAGTACTACGTGTGGTCAAAGGAAGAGATTCTGAAAACGCTCGGGGACGATCTCGGAACGCTGTATTGCCAAGTGTATGACATCACTGAAGAAGGAAACTTTGAAGGCAAAAATATTCCAAACCTCATTCACACAAAGCGGGAACATATCAAAGCTGATGCCGGTTTAACCGAGGAAGAGCTCAGCCTCAAGCTTGAGGACGCAAGACAACAGCTCTTGACGGCTCGTGAAGAAAGAACCTACCCGCATGTCGATGATAAGGTGCTGACCTCATGGAACGCGCTGATGATCGCAGGTCTCGCCAAAGCGGCTAAGGTATATCAGGAACCGAAATATCTCAGCTTAGCGGAGGACGTCATCACATTTATTGAAAACCAACTCATCATTGACGGCCGTGTGATGGTCCGATATCGAGACGGCGAAGTCAAAAACAAAGGCTTTATCGACGATTATGCTTTTCTCCTATGGGCTTATCTGGATCTCTATGAAGCTTCGTTTGATCTTTCTTATTTACAAAAAGCGCAGAAACTGACAGACGATATGATCGGCTTATTTTGGGATGAGGAGCATGGCGGATTCTATTTCACCGGACACGATGCAGAAGCCTTAATCGTCCGGGAAAAAGAAGTATACGACGGCGCCGTGCCTTCCGGAAACAGCGTGGCAGCCGTTCAGCTGCTGCGCCTCGGACAAGTCACAGGCAACTTATCACTCATTGAAAAAGCAGAAATGATGTTTTCTGTGTTCAAGCCGGATATCGAAGCGTATCCGAGCGGCCATGCTTTCTTTATGCAAAGCGTGTTAAAGCATGTGACGCCTAAAAAGGAAATCGTTATTTTTGGCAACGCAGACGATCCAGACAGAAAACAAATCATCACTGCACTTCAAAAAGCCTTTAAGCCCAACGACTCCATTTTGGTGGCAGAGCATCCTGATCAATGCAAAGACATAGCACCCTTTGCGGCCGATTACCGCATCATAGACGGCAAAACAACCGTGTATATTTGTGAAAACTTCGCCTGCCAGCAGCCGACAACCAATATCGAAGAAGCCATCCAAACGTTAATAAGCAGCAGGGATTAAGACCCCTGCTGCTTACTTTTTGATTTCTTATGGTACCAAAGCGCGATCCCCGCAAAAACAAGATTTACCGCTATCGTAAATAAAGCCTCCCACATCGGGTTCCCCCGCGTAACCATAAATAAAGAAGGAATTCCTCCATACACACTGTTTTTTTCTGTGATAAACATACATAAAAACATATTATTCGCGGCATGGGCGCCAAGTGATATTTCAATACTGCCTGTTTTAATCGTGTAATAGGTCCATACAAAACCAAATGTTAAGTACTCAATTCCTGCCCAGACAGCGCCATTATTCATTTCTGGGTTAGCAAAATGCAATACGCCAAACAAGCCCCCGACAATCAATGTCAAGATAAGTGAATTTTTCGTTAATCTCCCGAAAGCTTGAAGCAAAAATCCTCTGAAAAACAGTTCCTCCGCAGATGTTTGAAACGGAACCAAAATGAGGGCAGCCGCTAGCAGCCATATAAACCGTGAAGCATCAACATCCTGCATTGAATAGCTGTCTGGATGAATCGCAAAATCAATCAATTGTACGGCGATCATCAGCAGGAAATAAGCAATAAAGCCAAACAATATTCTCCGCCAATTGATCTTTGCATTCGGTGTAATCACAGTGCGGAAAGGCCGTTTCAGAATAAAGCGCACAGCCAGCCATACTCCAGGAATCGCAAATAAATAAATGACATGAGATAAATAAAGATCGACCAGAGGATCACTCAGCACAGCTTCATCCAAATCAAAAGTGATATCGGAATTCACAATAACCGTAAACAGTATAGCGAAAAGGTAAGCAATATTCCCAAATACATATAACCCTACCATGACCAAAAAGGAGAGAAAGTATCTCCACAACGTATTGTTTCCTTCTAGAGGACGGATAAATGAATTCATTCCTTCTATGTCTCTTCCTTTCAATGAGAATATTCCTATATATTTGCATAAATTGGGCTATGAATCTACAGTTTTGGAAATCTTTTAAGCAAAATTAATATATAAAGTGTGAATTTGGTTCTTCCATCTAGTGATTTGAACTCTGTCGCCAATGAATCAAGATACTTATAATATTCCCAAGAGGAGAGTCTCCATACTTTTCTTACAAATCAAAAGGGGGTTTTTTATGAATAAGATCTTCAAACAGAAGAACTCACATCCTTTCTCAAACGCAGCGAATCGTTTAGACCGCCTTCCGATTTCCCGCGTTCACTTCCAAGTATTAACCGCTCTCGGCATTGTTTATTTCTTTGATCTTGCAGATCTATTTACCCTCAGCAATGTAGCGCCGGCACTGATTGAGCACTGGGGCATCCCGCTTTCAACCATTGCCAATGTAACGGCGGCTTCGTTTTTAGGCATGTTTTTAGGCGCATCACTGGGTGGAAGGCTGTCCGATCGAATTGGCCGTAAAAAAGCCTTAAATCTATTTGTATTTGTTTTCTCAATCGCATCGCTATGCAATGCCACGGCATGGGACATCCCGTCTTTAATGACATTCCGTTTCCTTACCGGATTTGGTGTCGCAGCGGCCATGGTCATTACCAACAGCTATCTGGCTGAATTTTTTCCTTCCAGTGTCCGCGGGAAATATATTTCTTTCTGTGCCATGATTGGATTGATCGGAGTTCCGATCACTAATATCGTGTCTGCCTTTGTCATTCCGCTTGGTTCATGGGGATGGAGGCTTGTTTTTGTATGGGGTGCCATCGGCCTTATTTATTTTTTCTTTATCCGCCGTCTCGAAGAATCACCTCGCTGGCTCGAAAACCGTGGTGAATATGCGAAAGCCGACGCGATCCTCAATAAAATTGAGGCTCAGGTTGAACGAGAGAAAGGCCCTCTTCCGGCACCAGCTCAGCCTAAAGCAAGCAGTACCGTTCAGCAGCATGCGGGTTACGCAGGGCTATTGAAAGGAAGAAACCTTAAAATCACTATTGTGTTATCTGCTGTATGGATTTTTGAAACGTTTGGATTCTACGGATTTGCCTCATGGGTTCCAAGCCTGTTAAAAAGCAATGGAGTCTCTATGGAAAATACATTGTGGTATAACGTATTGCACTCTGTTGGCGCTCCGCTTGGCGCATTGCTCGGTTCCATGATTTCTGAAACATTTCAGAGAAAATGGATTTTAGCTGCCAGTGCATTTTTGACAGCTATCGCCGGCCTCTTATATGGCATGACTTTTATACCGATCATGATCATTGTGTTTGGTTTCATCGTGAATATCACAGAGAGGGTTTTCACCTCGAACTTATACGCTTATACGTCAGAACCTTATCCGACTGAATATCGGTCCTCTGGCAGCGGTTTAGCCTATGGCCTCGGACGCTTTTCAAACATCTTCGGCTCATTGCTCGTCGGGTTTATCGCCGTTCAGCTCGGCTATGTCAGCGTCTTTTTATTTATCGGCGGTTGCTGGCTCGCATGCTCCGTGCTATTAATTTGCTTCGGCCCTAATACGAATGCGAAACAGATTTAAAAAAGTCAGTGCGGATCTGCCGCACTGACCTCATTATTCTTCAACATCCTCGCAGGATTTCCGCTAAAAAAGCAGTAAGTGTAACATCCTTACTGCTATCTCATCATATATTGATCATAAGTTCAACAGGACAATGATCGGAACCCATGACGTCCGCTGATATGCCGGCATCCTCAATCTGTTTCTCAAGCCTTTCGGAAACAACAAAATAATCGAGACGCCATCCGATATTTCTGTCCCGGGCCCCGGCACGATACGACCACCAGGAATAAGCGCCTTCAAGATCAGGATAGACGTGGCGGAATGAGTCAACAAAGCCAGCTTCTAAGAAACGGGTGAATGCTCCTCGTTCTTGATCAGAAAACCCGGCATTATTCCGGTTTGCCTTTGGATTTTTCAAATCGATCTCCTGATGAGCTACATTCAAATCACCGCATAAAATGACCGGCTTTTTCTTATCCAATTTAATAATATAAGATAATAAAGCCTCTTCCCATTGCATCCGATAATCGATTCGCTCCAATCCTCTTTTGGAATTGGGCGTGTAAACGGTCATCACAAACAAGTTTTCAAATTCTAGTGTTATCACTCTGCCTTCTTGATCATGCTCTTCTATTCCGATACCATACATGACACGCAGTGGCTTTTGTTTTGAAAAGACCGCCGTGCCGGAATATCCTTTTTTCACTGCATAATTCCAATACACATGATAGCCATCAGGCTGAAGATCAACCTGGCCATCCTGTATCTTCGTTTCCTGAAGACATATGATATCTGCATCCTCTTCTTTCAGATAAGCGAGGAAATCCATCTTTCTCATGACAGCCCGCAGGCCGTTTACATTCCATGAAATCAGCTTCATGTTTCTTCCCCCTATAAAAAAGAGCAAGAACCCGAAGGCCCTTGCTCTTTACGTTTCAGCTTACTCACCGCTTACGTACGGAAGTAAAGCCATTTGACGTGCGCGTTTAATCGCTGCAGTCAATTTACGTTGGTATTTAGCGTTTGTTCCAGTTACACGACGTGGTAAAATTTTACCGCGCTCAGAAACAAACTTTTTAAGAAGATCTACATCTTTGTAGTCGATGTGCGTGATACCGTTGGAAGTGAAATAACACACTTTACGGCGTTTCGCACGACCGCCTCTGCGTCCTCCTGCCATTGTCATTTCCCTCCTTTCTTTTTCATTTTAGGGGATAATCACATTAGAATGGAAGATCATCATCCGAGATGTCAATCGGTTTGCCGTCGTTGGCAAATGGGTCATCATTAAAGCTGTTCCCCTGATTGCGTCTCTGGTTGTTTTGATTTCCTCCAAATGGATTATCGTTTTGGCCTCCGCCAAAGTACTGGCCTCCGCCGCTGTTTCCTTCGTTGTATCCACCTGAACCAGAACCACCGCCGTTTTTCGGCTCAAGAAATTGAACACTTTCAGCTTGGACCTCAGTCACAAAGACACGCTGTCCTTGCTGGTTTTCATAATTTCTTGTTTGTAAACGGCCATCTACGCCTGCAAGGCTTCCTTTTTTCAAGAAGTTTGCAACGTTTTCGGCTTGTCTTCTCCAAGTGACACAATTAATGAAATCGGCCTCACGTTCTCCGGACTGGTTCGTAAATGTACGATTCACAGCAAGAGTAAACGTAGCAACAGCCGCACCGTTTGGCGTATAACGAAGCTCTGGGTCTTTTGTCAGTCTTCCGACTAATACAACTCGGTTAAGCATAAGAAAGACCACCTTTTACCATTATATATTTCAAAATTGCTTATTCTTCTTCTTTAACAACAATGTGGCGAATGATATCGTCACTGATCTTAGCTAGACGGTCAAATTCTTGAACTGCCGCAGCATCAGATTGAACATTTACGATTTGGTAGAAACCGTCACGGAAATCGTTGATTTCGTAAGCTAGACGACGTTTACCCCAATCCTTTGTTCCAGTGATCTCCGCACCGTTAGAAGTCAGAACGTCGTTGAAACGCTCGATAACTGCTTTTTTAGACTCATCGTCAATGTTTGGGCGGATAATGTACATAATTTCGTACTTTCTCATCTGTTTGCACCTCCTTTTGGACTAAGCGGCCCGTAATGGGCAAGGAGCAATAATTCTATTACTCACAATTTTATATTATACCAAAGCTCTTGTCCCTTTACAACTGCATCCTATACATTAAATCGGAAATGAATAACATCTCCGTCTTTTACCACGTAGTCTTTTCCTTCAAGACGGACTTTTCCTGCTTCTTTCGCTCCTGCCATACCGCCGCCCGCAATAAGATCCTCATAAGCAACAGTTTCAGCACGAATGAAGCCGCGCTCAAAGTCACTATGAATAATTCCCGCACACTCAGGGGCTTTCATGCCTTTTTTGAATGTCCAAGCTCTGACTTCCTGTTCTCCGGCTGTGAAGTATGTTGCAAGGCCTAGAAGGGAATAAGACGCTTTGATCAGCTGATCAAGACCTGATTCTTCAATGCCCAGCTCTTCAAGGAACATTTGCTTTTCTTCGCCTTCAAGCTCAGCGATTTCAGATTCGATTTTCGCACAAACAACGATAACTTCCGCATTTTCGCCGGCAGCGTACTCGCGAATCTTCGCTACATTTTCATTACCGGAAGGATCAGCTACTTCATCTTCACTAACGTTCGCTACGTATAAAATAGGCTTCGAAGTTAGCAAATGAAGCTGCTTCACAAGCTTTTGCTGCTCTTCAGTGAACTCAACAGAACGAGCAGGCTTTTCACTCTCAAACGCTTCTTTCAGTTTAGACAGAATCTCAAACTCAAATACAGCTTCTTTATCTTTTTGCTTCGCAAGTTTGCTGACGCGCGTAATCCGCTTTTCAACAGTTTCCATATCAGCGAGAATCAGCTCAAGGTTGATCGTTTCAATGTCATCAATCGGATCAACTTTTCCGGAAACGTGTGTAATGTTGTCATCAGAAAAAGCACGGACAACGTGGCAAATTGCGTCAACCTGGCGAATGTGAGAAAGGAATTTATTACCGAGGCCTTCTCCTTTAGACGCGCCTTTTACAATCCCCGCAATATCAGTGAATTCAAAAGCAGTCGGCACAGTCTTCTTTGGTTTGACCAGCTCAGTCAGCTTTTGCAGACGATCATCAGGTACTTCTACAATTCCCACGTTCGGATCAATTGTACAGAACGGGTAGTTGGCTGATTCGGCACCGGCCTGTGTAATTGCGTTAAATAGCGTTGATTTCCCGACGTTTGGCAAACCAACAATTCCAGCTGTTAAAGCCATTCTTTCATCTCCTCTATATAAAACCGTCATTGTATAAACGTATTTTGAACCTAGAGCAATTATAAGGAGGTTCACTGGAAAAGACAAGCTGACAAAAAAGCATTTTCAGCCTGCCAATCCCATTGGTTATGCTTTTTTCAAGCCCACTAAACAGTCAAAAAGCGTGCTTCCCATACCATTATCAGAATTTGTATCATTTGTCAGTGCATTGACTGAACCTCCAAAAGCCGCCCACATGCCTTCATCTATATTAATCGTTTTCGGATGAGCCTGCTTCATCACCTTCACCTTACCCGTCAAGCGCCCGCGGTCATTAAAGATGGCAACCTCGTCTCCGTCCTGAAGATTCTGCTCAGCCGCTATATCTGGAGAAATATCCACTTGAATATGCTGAAGCTTTTCAATAAACGGCACATGCTGAGAATGATTAGAACGCTGCGGGTGAATGGACAACAGCGTATAAGGATACTTTCCAGCTAAATCCTCGTTATGGAAAGCAGATTCTTCGGGCACATTTAATTCAAGCACGCCGTTAAATCCTTTTTCCTCAGCTAGCGACGAAGTAAATTCAAATTTTCCGCTCGGCGTCAAAAACTGATAGTCATCCCATGGCACTTGTTTAACCGGAAGAGGGAGATGGCCTTTTTCTTTCAATCGCTCAAGCGTCACATCCTCTTCTTCCAATGAAGAAAGCCCCATTTCCAAAAATTCTTCAGTGCTGTGTTCAAACAACTCGCCAAATCCAAGGCGTTTTGCAAGCTCTGACCAGATCCAGCTGTCCGACTTCGCTTCACCCTGCGGCTCCACAAGCTTTTTCCCATACTGAACGTAATGATGATACATGCTGGAATAGTAGATATCCTCTTCTTCAAAAACAGTGGCTGTCGGCAAAACATAGTCACATAGCTTTGCCGTATCCGTCATGATAGAATCAATCGCTACCGTCATCGGAACCTTTTCAAACGCTTGTCTCACTTTATTTGTGTTTGGCACCTGGGTCAGCGGGTTTCCGCACGTCACGATAATCATTTCGATTGCTGGATCAACAGCCGTCAGCACCTCCTCGGCCTGTGTCATCATTGAAAACGAACGTGATGCTGTTTTTAATTCCGGCAGCGTCAGCTTCGTTTTCGCAAAGCTTTCACCAATTTGGACATTTCCGAAATTCGCGCCTCCGCCTTTTATTCCGACATTTCCGCTTGCCGCAACGAGTGCATCAATCCAGCGAATCGTTTCGCCGCCGTTTTTATAGCGCTGCATACCAAGGCCCATAAAAGTAGACACCGGGCCATCAGCATACAAATCGGCCAGATACTCCAGCTCCTCCATAGAAGTTTCTGTTTTTACAATAAACTTTTCTAAAGGAATGGTGTTCAAAAGCTCTTTCACATCATCAAAACCGACAGAGTGCTCAGAAATAAACGTCTCATCGGTTCTTCCCGTCTCTATCAGAACCTTTAAAACAGCTGCCGCAAGCCAGCCATCCATTCCCGGCTTGACAGAGATATAGCGGTCTGCAAGTTTGGCAGTCGGGTTGAAGATCGGGTCAATCACCGTAATTGTGGCTCCCTTTTTCTTCACCTGCTGCAAGTGATGGTATAAGTGCATATTTGTTCTGGATACATTTCTTCCCCACACAACAACATGTTTGCTGTTGTAAATATCAAGCGGGCCGTGTCCGTACGAACGGCCGAAATCCCAGCTTTGCGCCTCGATACCGGAGCCCCAGCATATGCTTCCGACGATTTCAGTCACACCGCCATATCCATTAAAAAAACGCTGATCTAGCGCTTTCAGCAAACCGTTATTCGCATAATCGTGGCTGTGCAAAACAGCAGTCGTCTCCGACGTTTCCTTGATCTCCCGAAGTTTGTCGGCAATTTCATCAAGTGCCTGATCCCAGGAAATCCGCACAAACTCGCCATTTTGTTTTTTCATCGGATAGCGGAGCCGCTGAGGCGAATTTGTTTTTGTCTCAAGCATTCTGCCGCGGCCGCAGATTTTGCCTTCCGTAATCGGATGGTTCGGATCTCCGTCTACCTTTGTTACCTTTCCGTCTTCAACAGTCACCAAAAAGCCGCAGCTGTCCCAGCAATTCAGCGGACATGCTGACTGATGCACTTTGCTCATCGCCGTCTTCTCCTTACCTTCTATATGAAAAAGCATGAGTGCCGGCCTTTTTACGAAGTAGGCTCCTCATGCTTGACAAGTACTTTTTTTAGTTTTCTTTCAAATTCTTTTCTCGGAATCATTACACTGTGAGAACATCCCTCACACTTAATTCGAATATCCATTCCCATGCGTATAATTTTCCAGCTGTTCGCTCCGCATGGATGCGGTTTTTTCATTTCTACGATATCATTCAGGCCAAAGTCTTTATCCGCCAAGACCCTTCACCTCTTTTCATAGACTGCTGTATCTATTGTACAAAAAAACTGATCATAAGAGCAATCAAGATATCCGAAAAGAAGGGAATCCTATTATTTCCATTTGCTTAAAATAGGATATAACAGCAGACAAACTAGCAAATATAAATTCAGCATCCCGTATATCGGATACAAGAACGCGATCAAATCAGAAAAACCGAAAGAAGTAAAAGGCACCATGAACACTAACAGAAACAACACAATCATCCATCTCGGCATATGGACAAACGCCATCAGCCGGCTGGACAGCCCCAGTAAACCAGCTACTGTCGTCGTGTAAATCGCAAGACACAGCACTGCCGTCATACATAAAAAAAGGAGATAAGGCGCTCCCTCCAAAACAGCAAACAACGGTATCTCAAACTGAGAAAGGGAGCCCGCCAGCTCCACTAACGTTTCATTATAAACAAAAGAGATCACGCCAAAAATAAGTCCGCTTGCCACACTTGCGATCTTCGCTTCTCCGAGCCCTTTCATTTCTTTCCCAACGGAGGATAAAATCGCGACAACTGAAAGAATATTTAAAGAGGTAAACGTAATGCTCGCAGGCCAGTTATACTGCCGAGTCAGATCAATTGTCCACGTATGGTGATGGGTGCTCTGAAAGGAGATCAGCGCATAAAGCAGCCCTGCTACTAAAACAGGTATTAAAAAACCATTTACTGATAATATTCCTTTCACATCCCAGAGAAACAAACACACTGTCACGATGCAAATCAGTGCAATTCCCCACCAGAAAGGAAGCTTGTACATTTGCAGGGTCACACCGCCTCCGGCAATCATCACCATAGTCGTTGAAAACAAATAAAAAACGATAAGGACATCATAAATTTTCGCCAGCCATGGTCCCATCAAATGTTCCAGAACCGGCAGAAAATGAGTGGATTGAACCTTAAAACTGATTTTCATCACAATATAAGACGAGAAAACGAACATGATTGTAAATAACACAATAGCAAGTCCGCTTTCCACTCCAAAAAACTGCCATATCTCCTGACCGCTCGCATATCCGGCCCCGATCAGGCTCCCTAATATGAGCAGCATCCACTTCATTCCGGCTCTCCACAACATCATCACCTCATAGCACAGAGTTCAGCTTGTTCCGTTACTGATACTATATAAATAACTGAAAGCAAACATGCCATATTTTCATAGACATTGACCATAAGGTGAAATTACCATACGAAATACACATAAAAAACTGCCGATTCAGGCAGTCTAAACGGGATTTAATTGGCCCCTGGAAATAAGGAAAGCACCTCTGTATGCATCTTCTCCCAGAAACTGCTGATGTGTATGACAAGGTCGGGATAACAGGCGGATTGAAAATCAATTCAATTCCCAGCATTCTTAACTTCGTCAGTATATTTTATAAACAGTCTGTGCTTGAACATTATAGAGGCATTGGGGCACAATACTTCTAATCAATCCTCTATATCACTCCTCTATTTTTTGGCAATATCCGTTGTCATACACAAAGCATAAAAAATCGTACTGCTGGATATACTGTAAACAACCTTACATAACTAAGCACACCCCATAGCAATTTTGTTACCTACTATAACAAGGAAGTGAAACCTATGAATCGAAAAGGCGGGCTTTTTTCCTCTCAGGAACGAGCAAAGCAATATGTTTCACATACAGATGCAGCAGCTGCAAAACAAATCCAAACCATTCTATCTTCATCCTTACGTAAAGCTGCCGGCAAACCAATTGTCGTGGTTTGTATCGGAACAGACCGTTCAACCGGTGATTCATTAGGCCCGCTCGTAGGAATGAAACTCAAACAAATGTCACTCACCAGATTCCATGTCTATGGAACCTTATCTGATCCTGTCCATGCTGTGAACATGAAGGATAAAATCAATGACATTCAAAGGTTACATAAAAAACCATTTATTATAGCAGTCGATGCATGCTTAGGACGTGTCAAAAGTGTAGGCTCGTTTCAAATCGGAGAAGGGCCATTAAAGCCTGGTGCCGGTGTGCAAAAAGACCTTCCTGAAGTGGGAGATCTTCATATTAACGGAATTGTGAATGTGAGTGGTTTTATGGAATACTTTGTATTGCAAAATACAAGGTTACACTTGGTCATGAATATGGCCAATGTTCTTGCTGAAGGATTGAGTTTAACAGATCGAACAGAGTGGAGGCAGGAACGCCTGAACCCGCTGCACAGGCTAACTGGACGTATATAAACCAAAAACCATCTTCGCTTGAAAGATGGTTTCTTTATTTATGATTCTCGTTCAGACAAAAGTTCTAATATCCGGTCAAGATCTTCATTAGAGAAAAATTCGATTTCAATTTTACCTTTTTTCTTTTGTCTTTTAATATTAACCGTTGTGCCAAAATAATTTTGGAGATAAGATTCCCGTTCTTTTAGAACCGCATCTTTCACAGGTTCTTTTTTCTTTGTTTCACGTGAAACATTATCATTTAACTGCTGAATCAGCTGCTCAAGCTGGCGAACATTGAGCTGCTCCGCAACCACTTTTTGTACAAGCGGTTCAAGCTTATTTTTGTTTTTCAGGCCAAGAAGCGTGCGTCCATGTCCCATAGAAAGCGTACCATCAGCAATAAGCTGCTGAATGTTTTCTGGCAGAGTCAGCAATCTTAAATGATTCGCAATATGCGGTCTGCTTTTCCCAAGACGTTTGGCAAGCTGTTCTTGCGTGAGATCTAAATGTTTCAGCAAGGAGTCATAGGCCTGAGCCTCTTCAAGCGGCGATAAATCTTCACGCTGAAGGTTTTCCAATAAAGCAATTTCTCTCATTAATGCCTCTGATAATTCACGTACAATCACCGGAACTGTGTCTAAACCAGCAAGCTTTGCCGCTCGAAAACGCCGTTCGCCCGCAACAATATCATAGCCTTTTAGAGATTTTCTGACGATTAGAGGCTGAAGAATGCCATGCTGAAGCACAGATTCTTTTAGTTCAGCTAATGCCTCGTCGTCAAAGTGTTTTCTTGGCTGATAAGGATTAGGGCGTAAATCGGCAACTTTGATTTCTTCAACTGTCTCTTCAGACAAATCGACCTGATTAAACAACGCATTAATCCCTTTTCCAAGGCCTTTAGCCATTCGCAGCCACTTCCTTTGCTAAATCTAAATATACTTCCGCTCCTCTTGACCGCGGATCGTATAAAATGATGGGTTTTCCGTGACTCGGTGCCTCGCTCAGACGGACATTACGCGGAATAACCGTCTTATATACTTTATCTCTAAAATATTTTTTAACCTCTTCAATTACTTGGATGCCGAGATTCGTACGGGCATCAAGCATTGTCAGCAATACACCTTCAATCATTAAATCAGTATTCAAATGCTTTTGCACAAGACGTACTGTATTTAATAACTGGCTGAGCCCCTCCAAGGCGTAATATTCGCATTGTACAGGAATCACAACGGAATCTGAGGCAGTAAGCGCGTTAATCGTCAGCAGCCCTAATGACGGCGGACAATCAATGATAATATAATCATAATTTTGTTTTACTGCTTCAAGCGCCCTTTTCAGTCTTACTTCTCTAGAAATCGTCGGGACCAGCTCGATTTCAGCTCCGGCAAGCTGAATCGTCGCAGGAATCACGTCCAAGTTCTCTACTGTCGTTGCTTTAATAATATCTATTACATCTGCATCATCTACTAAAATATCGTACACACACTGCTCTACATCGGCTTTTTCAATCCCTAATCCGCTTGTTGCATTCCCCTGCGGATCAATATCTACCAGCAGAACCCTTTTCCCTATGTAAGCTAAGCATGCCCCAAGGTTGACAGACGTCGTTGTTTTGCCCACTCCGCCTTTTTGGTTCGTAATTGCTATGATTTTTCCCACGATGTCACCTACTTTCACATGAACATGTACTATCTTGCTTCTATTCTATCAAAAAAAGATTAAAGCGTTTCATTTTTTTCATCATTTTGTTCCGATTCAGAAGGGAAATAATTGAAAATTCAAGCATGTTATATGCTTTCTCTTATAAATTCTGCAATTTCCATGCTTTTTTGTCTTAAAAAAGGAATTTTTTAAAGAAGAAGTTTTAGTGCAGAACGTACAGGACGGTGAGAACTTGGTTTATAAAACAAAGAAAGATATACCTGTTACGCTGATGATTGCATTCCTATATTACTGATACAAGCAGACGCCAATGTCCTTTTATGCTGGGAAATGTGAGGGTTTCAGGCTGGATCATTTTTAATCTGCTGACTCTTTTAAGCGTGCTCATCATTTGGTGCTTTATTGATCTGAAATATGTATTGAGAGAAATCATCTGATCATTGAAGCTGGACTGAACAAACATCAAATTTCTTACGAAAAAAACGACAAAGTGGATCAAGAAAGAAGCTATGACCTGGTTATCGTCTGATCGGCTCTCGTCATGCCATCACGTTTGCAGTGATTCTCCGCAAAATACTAAAGAATGTATCCACAGGCTCGAAAAAAAGAATTCTAATATAGCATTATTCACTATAAGTAATTAATTCCCTTTTACCATAAAAATAAAAACTCTCCTGCTTTTTAGGAGAGCTTTTATTTTGGTATGCGAATCGTTAATTGAATATATTCTTCAAATTCTTCTTCTTCCGTATTCAATTTTACACCGCTGTCTTCAACCATTGATAGTGACTGGCGAATCGTGTTCATTGCAATTCTTGTATCTCTGCTGAACGCTTTGCGTTTAGGCTTTGGTTTTCTCTGGCCTTGCTCCAGCATTTTCACCACGCGGTCTTCCGTCTGCTTTACATTTAAACTTTTCTCAATAATCTCTGTGAGCAGTGTGACTTGGAGCTCAGGCTGTTTCAGCGGAATCAGCGCTCTGGCATGACGTTCAGTGATTTTCTTTTCCATAATCGCGTCTTGGACCGGCTGGGGCAGCTTTAATAACCGCAGCTTATTCGCAATTGTGGATTGCCCTTTTCCTAAACGCTGTGCGAGTGCTTCCTGTGTTAAGTCATGCAGCTCAAGAAGCCGAGCATAGGCATGCGCTTCCTCAATAGAAGACAGTTCTTCCCGCTGCAAGTTTTCAATTAACGCCACAGAAGCGGTTTCCGTGTCGGAAAAATCCTTAATAATAGCCGGAATCTTTTCCCACTCGAGCGATTGTACCGCTCTCCAGCGTCTTTCACCTGCAATGAGTTCGTATTGGCCTTCTTCTTCTGTATGCCGGACAACAATCGGCTGAATAATGCCGTGTGTATGAATGGTCATTGCTAACTCTTTGATTTTTTCATCTGAGAAAATGGTGCGTGGCTGAAAACGGTTGGGAACGATAGCATTTACCGGTATTTCCAGAATCTCTTCTTTGTTTGTCTCATGTTCAGCAATCTCCGGTTCCTGTTCCTTCTCACCAAGCCCGAAGAAACGAGAGAATGAATGCTTCATGTACCTACACCACCTTTAAAAACTGCCATTTTTATAATTCTATTTTCTCATGGTTTTTCCTGCTGTACATCCATCAATTTTGATGAAAATATGATGGTATTGTCATATCAGGCTGTCTAAATTACCCTTCAATTGGCGATTTATTAGGAGTCCCCGGTTTTCTTGGATACTTCTTAGGTGTATTTTTGTTCTTGCGTATCACCATAATGTTACGATCGCTTTCTTCAATAGGCAGCTTAAAGGAATGGATATTCTCAAGTTCTCCTCCAAGCGTCGTGATGGCTTTTTTGCCTGCATTCAGTTCTTCTTCAGCTGATGCGGCTTTTAAAGCAACAAATAAACCGTTTTTCTTCACCAGAGGCAGGCAAAGTTCGCTCAAAACAGATAGTCTTGCAACTGCTCGCGCGGTCACAATATCATAGCTTTCCCGTACGTCTTTCCGCTGTCCGAATGTTTCAGCTCGGTCATGGCAGAATGTCGTATTCTCCAATTGCAAAGCTTCAGACAATTTCTCTAAAAATGTAATCCGCTTGTTGAGTGAATCCACGATTGTGACATGGAGGTGCGGAAAGCATATTTTAATCGGAAGACTCGGAAATCCCGCTCCCGCTCCGACATCACAAATCGTGTTCACTTGATTGAAGTCGACATAAAAAGCAGCTGTAATGGAATCATAAAAATGCTTAAGATACACTTCTTTTTTCTCTGTAATTGAAGTCAGATTGATTTTTTCGTTCCATTCAACCAGCATGTCGTAATACAGCTCAAATTGCTCCAGCTGACGGGGAGAAAGGGTGATCCCTTTTCCCGCCAAACTAGAAGTGAATTCTTCAATATTCATGCCGTCATCCTTTCTACTCGGCTATCTTCGCAATGCGTCCCTGCTCTAAATACACCAATAGAATTGAAATGTCCGCCGGGTTTACACCGGAAATGCGGGAAGCTTGGGCAACAGACAAAGGACGCACATTTTTCAGCTTTTGACGCGCCTCAGTCGCGATCCCTTTGATTGCGTCGTAATCAATTCGATCCGGAATTTTTTTGTTTTCCATCTTCTTCAGTTTTTCCACTTGCTGAAGGGATTTTTCAATATATCCTTCATATTTCACTTGGATTTCTACTTGTTCTGCTACGTCTTGCGGAACCGGCACTTCTGGCGGCGCCAGTTTTGTGACTGTTTCATAGTTCATTTCAGGACGTTTCATCAAGTCTGTGCCGCGAACTCCATCTTTCAATTCGCTTCCGCCAAGAGAACGGATATATTCTTGATTTTCCGGAGACGGCTTGATAATGACAGAGTGCAGACGTTTTTTCTCCGCTTCGATCGCCGCTTTTTTCTTCTCAAAAGCTGCATATCGCTCATCAGAAATCAATCCAATGCGGTGTCCGATTTCTGTCAGACGCAAATCAGCATTGTCATGGCGAAGAAGCAATCTGTATTCAGCACGTGATGTCAAAAGACGGTATGGTTCATTGGTTCCTTTTGTTACAAGGTCATCAATCAAAACACCAATGTAGGCGTCAGAACGGCTTAGAATCACTTCTTCTTTTCCAAGCGCTTTTCGTCCTGCATTGATGCCCGCCATAATCCCTTGTCCCGCAGCTTCTTCATAACCGGATGTTCCGTTAATTTGGCCTGCAGTGTAAAGGTTTGTGATTTTTTTCGTTTCAAGTGTCGGCCATAGCTGTGTCGGTACGATCGCATCGTACTCAATCGCATAGCCGGCTCTCATCATTTGCACATTTTCAAGACCAGGAATCGTTGCAAGCATTCTTTGCTGCACGTCCTCTGGAAGACTAGTAGACAAACCTTGAACATAAACTTCCTGCGTATTTCTGCCTTCCGGCTCAAGGAAGATTTGGTGACGCGGTTTATCATTAAATCGGACAACTTTATCTTCAATGGACGGGCAATATCTTGGGCCCGTACCTTTGATCATACCGGAATACATCGGTGAACGGTGCAGGTTGCTGTCAATAATCTCATGTGTCTCAGGGCTTGTATATGTCAGCCAGCAAGGAAGCTGATCTGTAATATATTCCACTGTTTCATATGAGAAAGCGCGAGGCACATCGTCACCAGGCTGAATTTCCGTTTTGCTGTAATCAATCGAGTCACTTTTAACGCGAGGCGGCGTACCTGTTTTAAAACGAACGAGATCAAAGCCCAGTTCCTCCAAATGCTCAGAAAGCTTAATAGAAGGCTGTTGGTTATTCGGGCCGCTTGAGTAAGACAGATCACCAAGAATGATTCGTCCTCTTAAATATGTCCCTGTCGTCATGACAACTGCTTTCGCACGATAATGCGCGCCGGTTTGTGTAATAACACCACGGCATTCGCCGTCTTCAACAATCAGCCGTTCCACAATTCCTTGCAGCATTGTTAAGTTTGGTTCTTTTTCAAGCGTATTTTTCATTTCGTGCTGGTATTGGAATTTGTCTGCTTGCGCACGCAATGCACGAACCGCAGGACCTTTTCCAGTATTCAGCATTCTCATTTGAATATGCGTTTTATCGATGTTTCTGCCCATTTCTCCGCCGAGCGCGTCAATTTCGCGGACGACAATCCCTTTTGCGGGGCCGCCGACAGACGGATTACATGGCATAAATGCAACCATATCTAAGTTGATGGTTAAGACAAGCGTTTTGGCGCCTTGGCGTGCTGATGCGAGGGCTGCCTCAACACCGGCATGCCCGGCGCCAATCACAATCACATCGTATTGGCCTGCTTCATACCCCATGATTTTAGTTCCTCCTTTTATTATTTTCCTAAACAGAATTGAGAAAAGAGCTGATCAATTAAGCTTTCGTGGACAGAATCTCCGATGATTTCCCCCAAAAGCTCCCAGCATCTTGTAAGGTCGATTTGCACCATGTCGATCGGGACATCCTGTTCGATGCCGCTAAGCGCATCTTCAATGGCTCGTTTGGCTTGCTGTAAAATAGAGATATGACGTGTGTTGCTGACATAAGTCAGGTCTCCGCTTTCAATGGCACCCGTATAGAACAGTGATTGAATCGCTTCTTCCAGATCATTGATGCCTTCCTCTTTTAATAGAGATGTCGTGACAACAGGACGTCCATTGGCAAGCTCACGGACACGCTCACTGTCAATCTTCGCCTCAAGGTCAGTCTTATTCATAATCACGATAACGTCCATGCCCTCAACTGCTTCAAAAAGCTTTACGTCTTCTTCAGAAAGCTCTTCACTATAATTAAGCACAAGTAAAATCAGGTCTGCTTCCTTTAGAACCTGGCGAGAACGTTCAACACCGATTCGTTCAACAATATCCTCTGTTTCACGAATACCTGCTGTATCAACCAGACGAAGTGGAACGCCCCTTACATTAACGTATTCTTCAATTACATCCCGAGTCGTTCCGGGAATATCGGTTACAATGGCTTTTGCCTCATGTACAAGACTGTTCAGAAGAGATGATTTTCCTACATTCGGCCGGCCGATAATGACTGTAGAAAGACCTTCTCGCAAGATTTTTCCTTGCTCAGAAGTCCTCAGCAGCGCCTCTATTTCTTTTTTCACGGCGGTTGCCTTTTCAACCAAAAGCTGATGTGTCATTTCCTCTACATCATCGTACTCCGGATAATCTATATTCACCTCAACGTGGGCCAGCGTTTCTAAAATCTCACTGCGTAAACGGCGCACCAAAGCAGAAAGACGCCCTTCCATTTGATTCATGGCGACGTTCATTGCCCGGTCCGTTTTTGCTCTGATTAAATCCATAACCGCTTCCGCCTGTGAAAGATCAATTCGGCCGTTTAAAAACGCGCGTTTCGTAAATTCACCAGGCTCTGCCAGTCTCGCTCCCTCTCTCAATGCGAGCTGAAGCACTTGGTTCACAGTCACAATTCCCCCGTGACAGTTAATTTCGATAACATCTTCACGTGTAAAAGTTCTCGGTGCTTTTAACACTGATACCATTACTTCCTCAACGACACGATCCGAAGGTCTGTCTACGATATGACCATAATGAATCGTATGTGATTCGACCGAGCTGAGTGTTTTTCCCTTCGGTCCTTTATAAATTTTATCTGCGATTTGAATTGCTTCTGGTCCGCTCAACCGTACAATCGCAATCGCGCCTTCTCCCATCGGAGTGGAAATTGCTGCAATTGTATCCATGCTTTTCACCTCTCTTTACTGATACTTTCATCTATATAAAAAATTTTTATTATGCCAAAACTAAAAGATAACATAGTTTGGTTCGAAGTGGAAGATGTGTTATCCACAGAATTAGGAATTCGCCTCCTATTACTTTAACTTATCCACATGTGAATAACAATTAATTTTATTTCCTGAACTTCCTTTTTATCAACAGGATACACCTAAAAAGAAAAAACTTAAACGGCAAAAGCTTGATATGACAAGGAAAAATAGATTTTTCTCATACAAAAAAACCGAAATCCCTTTTTTATCGGACTTCGGTTTTATGCTATCTTTTATGGGAAATAACGAGATGGCGATTTTCGCCTTCACCCATTGAATATGTTTTGATCTGGTGATTTGCATATCCACAAAGAGTATCGTGAATAATTTTTCTTTCACTGGACGGCATAGGTTCAAGATGAACTGCTTTTTTCGTTTTCAGGACCTGGTCTGCAAGCCTGATGGCCAGCTGACTCAGTGTCTCTTTTCTTTTCAAACGATAGTTTTCTGCATCCACCGTCACATTTTTATATTGACCTGGATAGCGATTAAGGACAAGCTGTGTCAAAGTTTCAAGGGCATTCAAGGTTTGTCCTCTTTTCCCAATCAACAATGCCGCTTTTTCACCTGTTATATGGAAACGCACTGCCTTTTTGCTTTCTTGAACAGTCACATCAGACTTCCCGGCAATCGCTTCGGCAATCGTTTGAAGATAAGACCTCGCTTGCTGAATCGGATCAATCTTTTCAACCAGCTTTACGACCGCCGGCTTTTTACCGAAAATACCGAGAAACCCTTTGTTTCCCTCTTCAATAACGGTAATTTCTACCTTATCCTTCGGTAATTCCAGCTCTTGCAATCCGGACTGTACTGCTTCGTCGACATTTCGCCCTGCAGCAGTCACATTCCTCACTTTTTCTTTCCTCCGGCTTTTTCCGGCTCAGGGCTTTTTTTAATATCTGGTCCTTTAATGAGGAAAGTTTGTGCAATCATAAATAAGTTACCGACTACCCAATAAAGAGAAAGAGCCGCCGGGAAGTTGATCGCAAATACTATAATCATAATCGGCATAATCCAAAGCATCATCGCCATTTGCGGATTTTGCTGCGCATTGCCCGCCATCATCAGTTTTTGCTGAACAAATGTAGCAACACCGGCAACGATAGGAAGAATATAGTATGGATCCTTTTCTCCTAAGTCAAACCATAAGAAACTATGCTCTGAAATCTCCTGTGTTCTCATGATCGCATGATAGAATCCAATTAAAATCGGCATCTGGATTAAAATCGGGAAACATCCCGCCAACGGATTGACACCATGCTTTTGGAATAAAGCCATTGTTTCCTGCTGAAGCTTTTGCTGTGTTTTTTGATCCTTTGAGCTGTATTTTTCTTTAAGCTTTTGCATTTCCGGCTGTAAAGCCTGCATCGCTTTTGAACTTCTCAGCTGCTTAATCATCAGCGGTAAAATTAATAAACGAATTAAAATGGTAACAAGAATAATTGATAGTCCATAGTTATCCCCCGTCAATTTCGCAACATACGTAATGAGCTCAGACAATGGAAATACTACGTACTTGTCCCAAAAATGCGGACTATCTGCAGTGATCGGCTCCTTCATACTCGAGCATCCAGCCAGAAGCATGAATACGCCAACCATACTTAATAGCAACCCTATTCTCCTTTTCAACAACATTTCCTCCTATAATTAATCTTTACACTCTTTTATTGCAAATCATACTTGTATGTATTTTAGCATCTTTCAGTTTTAAATGGTGTCTTTTTCTGATCAACCAGAAAGGAAGCGCTTTTAAAAGTTGTAAGCAAGCAGTGATAATGCCTACTTTGACGGAGATTTCTTATATAAAGAAGACTTCCTGAATAGATGCTGCAGACTTTTTTTCGTTTCCTCATATGTCAACTGGCTCGCCGGTTTTCTAGCAATAATGATGTAATCCTTTTCCTTCAGTCTTTCTTTCTCTTCAAGAAAAGCCTGCCGAATCAAACGTTTGACCCGATTTCGCATCACAGCATTGCCAATTTTTTTGCTGACGGAAAGCCCGACGCGCAGCTCATCGTTTTCAGGCTGATCAAGCATATATAAGACAAACTGGCGATTCGCTATTGATGTCCCATGCTTAAACACTTTTTGAAAATCTTCATTTTTCTTTAAACGATTTCGCTTCTTCAAATGACTCACTCCGATACTGGCTGGCAGAAACTTTTAAAATTTATGATGAAAATGAGATGCATCAGAACCAGGGAATACCCCCCGGTTCATTATGCATCACATCTATCTTTTTCCTATAAAGTGAAAAAAGACCACTGACATTATTCAGTGGCCTAAGCTGATAATACTTTTCTGCCTTTACGGCGACGGCGTGCTAAAACTAGACGACCGTTTTTTGAACTCATACGGCTTCTGAAGCCATGAACTTTACTGCGTTTACGGTTATTCGGTTGGAATGTTCTTTTCATTTATGACACCTCCCTCGAGGAATAGCTGTTAAAGACAGTCTTAATTATTATATTTGCGTTACCTATTCATTGTCAACTTCACTAGTGCTTTTATTTCTTGTAACCATAATAGGATACCACACCTTCCTGACTTTCGAAACCTTATTTTTTAGATTCCTTAATTTAACGAAAAAAAATCAGAAAAACTGCTCTAAAAATACGAATGTGGATATCTTTTTAGCTCTTTTTTAATATCCACAGTGGTTATCGACAACATTTTCACATTACCAACCTCTGTGGACAAGATTTTTTCAACAGGTTGTCCGCTTTGTGGATAAGATTGTGACAACCATTGCAAGCTCTCGTTTAATTTGGTATTATATTTGTGTTTTAACTCTTGATTACTAATCTTACCTTTACTCTTTATCCACAAAGTGTGGATAAGTTGTGGATTGATTTCACACAGCTTGTGTAGAAGGTTGTCCACAAGTTGTGAAATTTGTCGAAAAGCTATTTATCTACTATATTATATGTTTTCAACATTTAATGTGTACGAATGGCAAGCGCCATTTGCTCTTTTTTTGTGTTCTATAACAGAGAAAGACACCATTTTCTATGAAAAGGAGGGACGTGCTGGAGGATGGAAAATATATTAGACCTGTGGAACCAAGCCCTTGCTCAAATCGAAAAAAAATTGAGCAAACCGAGTTTTGAGACTTGGATGAAATCAACCAAAGCGCACTCACTGCAGGGAGATACATTAACGATCACGGCTCCTAATGAATTTGCCAGAGACTGGCTGGAGTCCAGATACTTGCATCTGATTGCAGATACTATATATGAATTAACCGGGGAAGAATTGAGCATTAAGTTTGTCATTCCTCAAAATCAAGATGTTGAAGACTTTTTGCCAAAACCGCAAGTCAAAAAGGCGGTCAAAGAAGATACATCTGATTTTCCTCAAAATATGCTCAATCCAAAATATACTTTTGATACTTTTGTCATCGGATCTGGAAACCGATTTGCACACGCTGCTTCCCTCGCAGTTGCGGAAGCACCCGCAAAAGCATACAACCCTTTATTTATCTATGGGGGCGTCGGCTTAGGAAAAACACACTTAATGCATGCGATCGGCCATTATGTTATAGATCATAATCCTTCTGCCAAAGTTGTTTATCTATCTTCTGAGAAATTTACAAACGAATTCATCAACTCTATCCGAGATAATAAAGCCGTCGACTTCCGCAATCGCTATCGAAATGTTGATGTGCTTTTGATAGATGATATTCAATTTCTAGCGGGGAAAGAACAGACTCAGGAAGAATTTTTCCATACATTTAACACATTGCACGAAGAAAGCAAACAAATCGTCATTTCAAGTGACAGACCTCCAAAAGAAATTCCGACACTTGAAGACAGACTGCGTTCACGTTTTGAATGGGGCTTGATTACGGATATCACGCCGCCAGATTTAGAAACGAGGATTGCAATTTTAAGAAAAAAAGCCAAAGCGGAGGGCCTCGATATTCCAAACGAGGTTATGCTTTATATCGCAAATCAAATCGACAGCAATATTCGGGAACTTGAAGGAGCATTAATCAGAGTTGTTGCTTACTCATCTTTAATTAATAAAGATATTAATGCTGATCTGGCCGCTGAGGCGTTGAAAGATATTATTCCTTCTTCAAAACCGAAAGTCATCACGATAAAAGAAATTCAGAGGGTAGTAGGCCAGCAATTTAATATTAAACTCGAGGATTTCAAAGCAAAAAAACGAACAAAATCAGTAGCTTATCCGCGACAAATCGCCATGTACTTATCGAGGGAAATGACTGATTCCTCTCTTCCTAAAATCGGTGAAGAGTTTGGAGGCCGTGACCACACGACCGTTATTCATGCGCATGAAAAAATTTCAAAACTGCTGGCAGATGATGAACAGCTTCAGCAGCATGTAAAAGAAATTAAAGAACAGCTTAAATAGCAGGACCGGGGATTAATCGGGGAAAGTGTGAATAACTTTTCAGAAGTCATACACAGTCTGTCCACATGTGGATAGGCTGTGTTTCCTATCTTTTTCACAACTTATCCACAAATCCACAAGCCCTACTATTACTTCTACTATTTTTTAAAAATATATATATTAATACATTATCCGTTAGGAGGATAAAAATGAAATTCACGATTCAAAAAGATCGTCTTGTTGAAAGTGTCCAAGATGTATTAAAAGCAGTTTCATCCAGAACTACGATTCCCATTCTGACTGGTATTAAAATTGTTGCATCAGATGATGGCGTATCCTTTACAGGAAGTGATTCAGATATTTCAATTGAATCCTTCATTCCAAAAGAAGACGGAGATAAGGAGATCGTCACAATAGAACAGCCTGGAAGCATCGTTCTGCAAGCCCGCTTCTTTAGTGAGATTGTAAAAAAACTGCCGATGGCAACTGTAGAAATCGAAGTGCAAAATCAGTATCTGACGATTATCCGTTCAGGCAAAGCTGAATTTAATCTAAACGGCCTGGATGCTGATGAGTATCCGCACTTGCCGCAGATTGAAGAACATCACGCGATTCAGATTCCAACTGACTTGTTAAAAAATCTAATCAGACAAACAGTATTCGCGGTGTCCACCTCAGAAACACGCCCTATCTTGACAGGTGTAAACTGGAAAGTGGAGCGAAGCGAATTATTATGCACTGCGACGGATAGCCACCGTCTTGCATTAAGAAAGGCAAAACTTGATATTCCAGAAGACAGATCTTATAACGTCGTGATTCCGGGAAAAAGCTTAACTGAACTCAGCAAGATTTTGGACGACAACCAGGAACTGGTAGATATCGTGATCACGGAAACCCAAGTTCTGTTTAAAGCGAAAAATGTTTTATTCTTCTCACGGCTTCTGGACGGAAATTATCCAGATACAACCAGCCTGATTCCGCAAGAAAGCAAAACAGAAATCATTGTGAACACAAAAGAATTCCTTCAGGCAATTGATCGTGCATCTCTTTTAGCCAGAGAAGGACGCAACAACGTGGTGAAGCTGTCTGCGAAACCAGCTGAATCCATTGAGATTTCTTCCAACTCACCTGAAATCGGAAAAGTTGTAGAAGCGATTCTTGCTGATCAGATCGAAGGTGAGGAATTAAATATCTCATTTAGTCCAAAATATATGCTGGATGCACTAAAGGTGCTTGAAGGAGCAGAAATACGAGTAAGCTTTACAGGTGCAATGAGACCTTTCTTAATTCGCACACCGAATGATGAAACGATTGTACAGCTTATCCTTCCTGTCAGAACCTATTAATCCGATACACTGCTGCCGACCCTTTCGGCAGCTTTTCTATTCGGTATCTGCTCCGACAAGTTTTCCCTTTCCCTATTTCGTTTTTTTTTAGTACAATTAGATATTAGTGATATTTGAAAGAGGTCGATATAATGGCAAATCCGATTTCAATTGATACAGAGATGATTACACTCGGGCAATTCTTGAAATTAGCCGATGTCATCCAGTCAGGCGGTATGGCGAAGTGGTTTTTAAGTGAGCATGAAGTGCTTGTGAACAACGAGCCGGACAACCGCCGCGGCAGAAAGCTGTATGTTGGAGATGTGGTAGAGATTGAAGGATTTGGTTCATTTCAAGTCGTCAATTAAAGCGGGTGACAATGATTGTATATCCAGAACTTAGAACTGACATCTTACCGCAACTACGACCATGCTGAACTTCAATTTGAAAATAAAGTAAATGTGATCATCGGAGAAAACGCCCAGGGGAAAACAAATCTCATGGAGGCGATCTATGTCTTGTCCATGGCGAAGTCGCACAGGACGTCAAATGACAAAGAACTTATACGATGGGACAAAGACTATGCTAAAATAGAGGGAAGAGTGATGAAGCAAAACGGGGCGATCCCGATGCAGCTCGTCATCTCCAAAAAGGGTAAAAAGGGCAAGGTCAATCATATTGAACAGCAAAAGCTCAGCCAGTATGTCGGGGCCCTCAACACCATTATGTTCGCGCCGGAAGATTTAAATCTTGTAAAGGGAAGCCCTCAAGTGAGAAGGCGGTTTCTTGACATGGAAATCGGACAGGTTTCTCCTGTTTACCTGCATGACCTTTCTCTTTACCAGAAAATCCTTTCCCAGCGAAATCATTTTTTGAAGCAGCTGCAAACAAGAAAACAAACTGACAGAACGATGCTCGATGTTTTAACCGATCAGCTTGTAGAAGTTGCGGCAAAAGTCGTCGTAAAACGCCTGCAGTTTACAGCGCAGCTCGAAAAATGGGCTCAGCCTATCCATGCGGGCATCTCAAGAGGGCTTGAAGAGCTGACCCTGAAGTACCATACGGCTCTTGAGGTATCAGATCCTAAAGACTTGTCGAAAATAGGAGATAGCTATCAAGAAGCGTTTTCTAAATTAAGAGAAAAAGAAATTGAGCGCGGTGTTACGCTGTCAGGGCCTCATCGTGACGATGTTCTTTTCTATGTGAACGGACGCGATGTGCAGACGTATGGTTCTCAAGGACAGCAGCGAACCACGGCATTGTCCCTTAAGCTGGCGGAGATTGACCTGATCCATGAAGAAATCGGAGAATACCCCATTTTACTATTGGATGATGTACTGAGTGAGCTGGATGATTATCGCCAGTCACACTTGCTTCATACGATCCAAGGCCGTGTGCAAACGTTTGTCACAACGACAAGCGTTGATGGCATTGATCACGAAACCTTACGTCAAGCAGGAATGTTCCGTGTGCAAAACGGTGCGTTAGTGAAGTGAAGAAATGAGGTGGGCAATTGTATATTCATTTAGGTGATGACTTTGTGGTTTCAACACGAGATATTGTCGGCATTTTTGACTTTAAAGCCAACATGTCGCCTATTGTTGAAGAATTTCTGAAAAAACAGAAACACAAGGTGGTGCCTTCCGTAAACGGCACGCCCAAATCTATCGTAGTCACGGTTCAGAATATATATTACTCTCCCTTATCTTCCGGCACATTAAAAAAACGTGCGCAATTTATGTTTGAAATAGATTCTTAGAAATTTTTGATCACGAATATATCGTTTAGAAAAGTGTAGGTGAATGACGTGGCTATGGAACAGCAGCAAAACAGTTATGATGAAAATCAGATACAGGTACTAGAGGGATTGGAAGCTGTTCGTAAAAGACCAGGGATGTATATCGGTTCAACAAACAGCAAAGGCCTTCACCACCTGGTATGGGAAATTGTCGACAATAGTATTGACGAAGCCCTCGCCGGTTATTGTACGGATATCAATATTCAAATTGAGAAAGACAACAGCATCACGGTAATAGATAATGGCCGTGGCATTCCAGTCGGTATTCATGAAAAAATGGGCCGTCCTGCGGTAGAAGTCATTATGACAGTGCTTCATGCTGGAGGAAAATTTGACGGAAGCGGTTATAAAGTGTCAGGAGGATTGCACGGTGTAGGTGCGTCAGTCGTAAACGCGCTTTCAACCGAGCTTGTTGTAACAGTACACCGTGACGGTAAGATCCACCGTCAAACCTATAAACGCGGAATTCCGGTTTCAGACCTTGAAGTCATTGGCGAAACAGATCATACTGGAACGACGACACATTTTGTCCCTGATCCTGAAATTTTCACAGAAACAACTGTGTATGATTATGATCTGCTTGCTAACCGCGTGCGCGAATTAGCCTTTTTGACAAAAGGCGTAAACATCACGATTGAAGATAAACGTGAAGGACAAGAGCGCAAAAATGAGTACCATTACGAAGGCGGAATTAAAAGTTATGTAGAGTATTTAAACCGTTCTAAAGAAGTTGTCCATGAAGAGCCGATTTACATTGAAGGCGAAAAGGACGGCATTACGGTTGAGGTGGCTTTACAATACAATGACAGCTACACAAGCAACATTTACTCATTTACAAATAACATTAACACGTATGAAGGCGGTACCCACGAAGCGGGCTTTAAAACGGGTCTGACTCGTGTTATCAACGATTACGCCAGGAAAAAAGGGCTTATTAAAGAAAATGACCCAAACTTAAGCGGGGATGATGTAAGAGAAGGGCTGACCGCGATTATTTCAATCAAACACCCTGATCCGCAGTTTGAGGGCCAAACGAAAACAAAGTTAGGCAACTCAGAAGCGCGGACGATTACCGATACGTTATTTTCTACGGCAATGGAAACATTTATGCTGGAAAATCCAGACGCGGCCAAAAAAATTGTCGATAAAGGTTTAATGGCGGCAAGAGCAAGAATGGCTGCGAAAAAAGCGCGTGAATTAACACGCCGCAAGAGCGCTTTGGAAATTTCAAACCTTCCTGGTAAGTTAGCGGACTGCTCTTCAAAAGACCCGAGCATCTCCGAGTTGTATATCGTAGAGGGTGACTCTGCCGGAGGATCTGCTAAACAGGGACGCGACAGGCATTTCCAAGCCATTTTGCCGCTTAGAGGTAAAATCCTGAACGTTGAAAAAGCCAGACTGGATAAAATCCTTTCTAACAACGAAGTACGCTCTATGATTACAGCACTCGGCACAGGTATTGGGGAAGATTTCAACCTGGAGAAAGCCCGTTACCATAAAGTTGTCATTATGACAGATGCCGACGTTGACGGCGCGCACATCAGGACACTGTTGTTAACGTTCTTTTACAGATATATGCGCCAAATTATCGAAAATGGCTACGTGTACATTGCGCAACCGCCGCTCTATAAGGTTCAGCAGGGGAAACGTGTTGAATATGCATACAATGACAAGGAGCTTGATGATCTGTTAAAAGCTCTGCCTCAAACGCCTAAGCCGGGATTGCAGCGATATAAAGGTCTTGGTGAAATGAATGCTACCCAGCTATGGGAAACAACCATGGACCCTAGCTCTAGAACACTTCTTCAGGTAACTCTAGAAGATGCTATGGATGCGGATGAGACATTTGAAATGCTAATGGGTGACAAAGTAGAACCGCGCCGAAACTTCATAGAAGCGAATGCGAGATACGTTAAAAATCTTGACATCTAATCATAAAAAGCCTTATTTCCAATTAGAAATAAGGCTTTTTTCTGAACAAGGGCAGATGCAGTAAAGCTTGCAATACCTATATATTCTAGCAATTTAATGTGTATAATCATAAGTTTATTGATATAATGGAGAATAGTGAAATCGTATTGAAGATCATAATGGACAATCTACTCCCACATATTTCATGTGATACTTCAGGGAGGTTTTTTAATGAGTGAACAAAACACACCACAAGTTCGTGAAATAAATATCAGTCAGGAAATGCGTACGTCCTTCTTGGATTATGCAATGAGCGTTATTGTGTCACGTGCTCTTCCAGATGTTCGTGACGGTTTAAAACCGGTTCATAGACGGATTCTGTATGCAATGAATGATTTGGGCATGACGAGTGACAAGCCTTATAAAAAATCGGCGCGTATCGTCGGAGAAGTTATCGGGAAATACCACCCGCACGGTGATTCAGCGGTATATGAATCCATGGTCAGAATGGCGCAGGATTTTAACTACCGTTACATGCTCGTTGACGGTCACGGGAACTTCGGTTCTGTTGACGGAGACTCAGCGGCTGCCATGCGTTATACAGAAGCAAGAATGTCTAAGATTTCGATGGAAATTCTTCGAGATATCACAAAAGACACAATCGATTATCAGGACAACTATGACGGGTCAGAAAGAGAACCCGTTGTAATGCCTTCAAGATTTCCGAATCTGCTTGTAAACGGCGCTGCCGGCATTGCGGTAGGTATGGCAACAAACATTCCTCCGCATCAGCTTGGAGAAATCATTGACGGTGTACTAGCTGTCAGTGAGAATCCGGACATGACAATCTCAGAGCTTATGGAAGTTATTCCAGGGCCAGATTTCCCGACTGCCGGGCAAATCTTGGGACGAAGCGGTATACGGAAGGCATACGAAACGGGCCGAGGCTCTATTACGATTCGGGCAAAAGCTGAGATTGAACAAACATCTTCAGGTAAAGAAAGAATTATCGTTACAGAGTTACCTTACCAGGTAAATAAGGCGAAATTAATCGAGAAAATTGCTGATCTCGTTAGGGACAAAAAGATAGAGGGCATTACAGATCTGCGTGATGAGTCAGATCGTACAGGTATGAGAATTGTCATTGAGATCAGACGCGATGGCAATGCGAATGTTATTTTAAACAACCTATACAAACAAACTGCGCTACAAACATCTTTTGGTATCAATCTGCTTGCGCTTGTTGACGGCCAGCCGAAAGTTTTAAATCTAAAGCAGTGCCTAGAGTATTACCTTGACCATCAAAAAGTCGTAATCAGACGCCGTACGGCATATGAATTGCGTAAAGCGGAGGCGAGAGCTCATATCTTGGAAGGTTTGAGAATAGCTCTTGATCATCTCGATGCAGTTATTTCCCTTATCCGTAATTCTCAAACGGCTGAAATAGCTAGAACAGGTCTAATTGAACAATTCTCACTGACAGAGAAGCAAGCACAAGCGATCCTCGATATGAGGCTACAGCGTTTAACAGGATTAGAACGTGAAAAGATCGAAGAAGAATACCAATCTCTTGTTAAATTAATTGCAGAGCTAAAAGACATTCTGGCAAATGAATATAAAGTGCTTGAGATCATTCGTGAAGAACTCACTGAAATCAAAGAGCGCTTCAACGATGAAAGACGCACGGAGATCGTCACTTCTGGACTAGAAACAATTGAAGATGAAGATCTTATCGATAGAGAAAATATCGTCGTCACTCTGACACACAACGGGTACATCAAACGTCTTCCTGCATCAACTTACCGCAGTCAAAAACGCGGCGGAAAAGGTGTACAGGGGATGGGAACAAACGAAGATGATTTCGTTGAGCATTTGATTTCTACGTCAACTCATGACACGATTCTCTTCTTCTCGAACAAGGGGAAAGTGTATCGTGCAAAAGGGTATGAAATCCCTGAATACGGCAGAACAGCAAAAGGAATCCCGATTATTAACCTGCTGGAGGTAGAAAAGGGTGAATGGATTAACGCAATTATTCCAGTCACTGAATTCAATGCGGAGCTTTACCTTTTCTTCACAACTAAGCACGGGGTTTCAAAACGAACTTCGCTGTCTCAGTTCGCTAATATCCGCAACAATGGCCTAATCGCTCTTAGTCTTCGTGAGGATGATGAATTGATGGGTGTACGCCTGACTGACGGTACAAAACAAATGATCATCGGAACGAAAAATGGTTTGCTGATCCGTTTCCCTGAAACAGATGTCCGGGAAATGGGAAGAACTGCGGCAGGCGTAAAAGGCATCACCCTGACCGATGACGATGTTGTCGTCGGCATGGAGATATTAGAGGAAGAATCACATGTCCTTATCGTAACTGAAAAAGGTTACGGAAAACGAACTCCGGCTGAAGAGTACAGAACCCAAAGCCGGGGCGGTAAAGGACTCAAAACAGCGAAAATCACCGAGAACAACGGCCAATTAGTAACAGTAAAAGCTACTAAAGGTGAAGAGGATCTAATGATAATTACGGCCAGCGGCGTACTCATTAGAATGGACATCAATGACATCTCAATCACCGGTCGTGTCACTCAAGGTGTACGCCTCATCAGAATGGCGGAAGAAGAGCATGTTGCTACAGTAGCATTAGTAGAGAAAGACGAAGAAGATGAGAATGAAGAAACACAAGAAGAAGTGTGAGAAAAGCGCAGCTGAAATAGCTGCGCTTTTTTTTTACTATAACCCTTTACAGGTAAAAGAATTATGGTATAATCATTTCTGTTGTCTTTAAAAGACACAAACATGACTAGCAAAAACTTTTTTAAAAAAGTGTTGACCTAGTTAACTAAAAATGTTACTATTAAGTAGTCGCTTCGAGAGAAGCACACGAAGTTCTTTGAAAACTAAACAAGACAAAACGTACCTGTTAATTCATTTTTAATAAAATCGCACAGCGATGTGCGTAGTCAGTCAAACTAAGGCCTGCATGACGCAGGTCACACAGGTGTCGCCGCAGGATGCGGTGAACTTAACCTG
>NZ_JALAYA010000012.1:0-58348 GCF_026796395.1 Bacillus sp. T17B1 | reverse complement strand
TAACTTTAGGGGGTCACTTCACCAATGACAGGCGCTTTTCCATTAATCATCACTGCTCAAAATGCCGAAGAAGCGGAGCAGATTGATGAACAAGTTGATAAAGTCAAGGTACAGCGATAATGCCATAACCGGAATTAGGTCTTCCGTAATATGGCGGTGTTTGATTTGATTTAGGTCATACAAAATGTAAAGGGAAAAGACGATGGTTCCGATCACGGAATACGCCATCATAGCCGCTGAGTTTAACGGGCTGAAAATGTTGAAAATGCCAACCACCGCCAGCGCGAGAACTGCAACTAGCAGAAATGACCACAGGAAGGATAAATCCTTCTTCATTTTTGCGCCGATTGTGCCTAGAACGGCAAAAATGACAAATGTAGAGCCAAAAGCTTCAAGCACGACATAGGCGCCGGCGATGGAAGCGTAGTGGCCGACGATCGGAAATAAGGTAATGCCGGAAACAAATGCGAATGTATATACAAACGCATATCCAACTGCTTTTCTTCTGCGCATCCAGAAGGCCAGAATAATCATCCCCACTTCTAGAATAGAAAGCGGCAGCATTAAAGCGACAGGAACAAATTGGCCGATAAATAGACCGACAGTCGCGATTAGCAGTGTGAAGACAAAGACTGTCAAAATGCGCTGCATGATCGATTGCTTACTTTCGTGAACCGTAGCTTGCATGTCAAAAATCCTCCCAAACAATGATCTTAAAGGTCTATTATATAAAAATTGGATAAAATATGTATATGTTTTAAGGAGAATTTAATGAAAACAAACGTCCTTATGCGATCATATTTAGTCTTTCATTTTCCGCGAAAACCGGTGCTTTTCTATTTTCTCAATTTGGGTAACCTAGAATGATGAATGGTGCCGAAATCGAGCGTTTCTAACGAGCTGATAATTGTTTCAAGCACTTCCGATTCAATCGTTGATTTTGAAACCAAAAGACCTTCCCCCTTGTTGTATGTTTTTTT
Organism: Bacillus sp. T17B1; assembly: GCF_026796395.1. Classification (NCBI taxonomy): domain Bacteria; kingdom Bacillati; phylum Bacillota; class Bacilli; order Caryophanales; family Bacillaceae; genus Bacillus; species Bacillus sp. T17B1. The sequence continues at coordinate 57,368 of NZ_JALAYA010000012.1, read as the reverse complement.
CGATAAATCGCTGGTGTTTTCTGATCAATTCAAAAAAGCATATGATCACCCGCTGGCGGACAATCATATGCCTGGTCAAACTTCCTATTGGTTTTCTTCCAATTCTTCAACAATGCAGCGAACGCCCATGTTTTCTAATGCCTGCTTCAGCGTGCCGTATGTTTCATATTCACTGAAATCAAGCCCCAATTGAATCGATGTCTGGGCCACATCTGGGCGAATCCCTGAAAATACAGCTTTGACGCCTAATAAGAAAAGCGTTTTTGACAGGTTGTACAGTTGCTGCGCCACCATGGTATCCACAATCGGGACACCCGAAAGATCAACGACAAGGCTTGTGATTTTTCTCTCGATACAGCGGACCGGCACTGTTTCTAAAATAACCTGTGCCCGTTTCGTATCAATGGAGCCGATTAGCGGCAATATCCCGATTCCATCCGCAATAGAAATCACCGGGCATCCCAGCTCTGAGATCAGTTCCTGCTGGGATGTGAGCCTCATCAGCATAAATTTTTGGTACTGCTCGGAAAATTCAATGATCAGCTTATCGAACGACTGATTCACTATGCGGTTCCATCGGTTGGCATCCTCATCTGTGACGATATCCCGATTCTCTTGAATAAACGCAACAACAGCATCCCAAAATGAGATTCTTGAGTTTGATATGGCTTCCACAACCTCATGCACCGGAACATCTTGCTCTACCCTGTTTTTCGCAACGGTTTGCGCCCATTTTGTCATATGTTCTTGAAATTCAGTTTGATCCTCAAGGAATGCACTTGCGATCGTTATATTGGTAAACGTATGCTGCTTGGTTAGGAGCTTTTTCGTTTCTTCACTTAAATTGTCGGCGGAATATAACTCTCCTTTCAGCTGACATCGCAAACTGAACCATTTATCCGTAATATCCGCCGTGTGGTCTATAATATATTGATATAATAATTGATCGATATTCACGGTCTGTCTCCTTTTTCATAATAGAAGCTCTTTCATTATAAAATGATACATCGGAATTGTGAATGGGACTAGAAAAAAATCAAATGATTCTGCACCCTGAGCGCATTCCAATTTCATCCATAGGCGAATACACCAATAAACATCCGCTCGCATAAACTGCAATGTACAGTTTACAATGAGAAAGGGCGTTATTACATGTATAATGTTGATCCTTATATGTTTGCCGGGCATTTTTATGAACCATGGGCCCGCTTTTGAATACGAATATCGTTATCCAGATGGTTACCCATGGTCTGGCATTGGCGGCGGCATTGGGCCTGGTTTCGGCGGCGGCGCTGGCCCTGGCTTCGGCGGCGGCGCTGGCCCTGGCTTCGGCGGCGGCGCTGGCCCTGGCTTCGGCGGCGGCTCCGGCCCTGGTATTGGCGGCGGCGCTGGCCCTGGTTTCGGCGGTGCGCCGCAGGGACCCCCGCCTTCAAAAAAGCCGGCAAAACCAAAAAAGCCGCAGAGCACTCAGGGAGTTGCTTATTTAGTTGAACCCATTGCTATTCAGCCTTGCCTCTTCCGGTTTACCTATGTTTGGTTAACCAACGGCAGCTCATTTTGGTTCTACCCGATCATTCTTGGCAGAAGATCCGTCGGAGGCTTTTACTGGGATTCTTCACGGCGCCGCTGGGACTATTTCGCCTTAGACACAAATCTGATAGATGTCGTGAGCTGCTCATATTAATCGACAATCAGCCGGTTTTTCCGGCTGATTTTTCATGTTACTTCGGCCATGAACAGGTCATAGTATCCCTTTGATCAAACAAATTGGCACTGTTGCTGTATATGTTGAAGACAAGCAGAAAGCGAAGCCATTTGGGGCGGAGAAGGTTGCCTTTGATATTGCGGCGAACCACCCGATGGGATCTGATGAAAGCTGGATGGAGGTTGCGGCAAAAGGTCATTTACCCAAAAGCCATGATGAAAGGCTCTGAACAAATGAAAGCTTCTATCGTGTTTGAATGTGAAGACATCTTTGGTGCATATGAGAAAATGAAAGCTAACGGTGTAGAATTTCTCGGCGAGCCAATTAAATGGGTGGGGCACCTTCGTACAATGTAAGGACGGAGACGGCAATGTATCTTTATTATAAGAATAACATTGCGACGGCGGCTCTTACGCCGTGTGCTTTGTTTGACATTGAGAATGAATTTCATTTACAATTATTCATATATGAGAATGATTGGAGAGAGACAGATGTTTGTTATGTTGAGAAAAATGACAGTAAAAGAAGGCCATGCAGATCAAGTTATAGAACGATTCAGCGCTGAAGGAATCATTGAAAAACAAGAAGGTTTAATTGATGTGACAGTGCTCGAGAAAAACGTCCGCCGCGGTGATGAGGAAGTCGTTGTCATGATTCGCTGGGAATCTGAGGATCACTGGAAGCAATGGGAAAAAAGCGATGCACATATCGCCGGCCATAAAGCGAACAAGGGCAAACCAAAGCCTGATTATCTGATCAGCACTGAAGTGAGCATGTACCACGTAAGAGCTGTTAAACAAGGGACTCACGAATCATAAAAAGAGCTTGCACCTGCTGCAAGCTCTTTTTTACGGTTATGATGAATTGGTTTCTTCAAATGTGATGACATATAGAGGCTGGCTGGCATGCCATTCCGCATATAAGACGTCCTCGACCTTTTCAACTCCATGCTGTTGCAGCGATTGCTTCAGCCATTGTTCATCCACGCCAGCCTCCACCAGATTGTCAAACACAATCTCCCCATCAAGAATTAACGTAATCGGCAAAGATACATCCTTTGTCGGAAGGTTCATATCTTTTCTGGTCGGTTTATCGAAATCGGCTTTCGGGAGCACACTGACCATCCCGTTTGTTTCCAAAATGGCATACTCCACTTCCTGAATCGAAAAGCACCCTTTTTGCCTCAGGAGGCTTTGCAGCTGATTAATATCGAGTTTGTTTTTCTTCAGCATCTTGTATTTCAGCTTTCCTTTATGAATCACTATATTCGGTTCGCCTTCCAGAAACTTTCTGGTTCCTTTTATTTTTTGTGTAATCAATTCGATCAAATAAATAAGCAAGCCCCATAGGAGTGATGCATAAATAATTTCTTTTATCTTGATTTCTTGATCATAGACGGCGTTTCCAACCAGTTCTCCTAAAATTAAGGCCGAAATAAAATCAAATGGGGTGAGTTGAGAGAATTGGGTTTTCCCAAGAAACTTCAAAATGACAAATAAAATAACGAGACCGCAAACTAATTCTATTGCTACATTCAGATAATCTCCCACGTTGATAGCACCTACTTCTTAAGAGCTACTACCATTATGGTCAACTGCACTATTTCTAAACCGGACCTGCAGATTTTCGATTAAAAAACAGCCGTCCGCCGGCTGCCGATTTTCACATCATTTGGTGCTTGGCAAGCATGTGATCGAAAAGCTGCTCTGCATCACGGCGGTCAATCGTGACAAGCGGATCATTGAGAAACGCTTGAAAAGCGAGACCGCGGTCCTTTGATAACCCCGCTTCCGCCACTGCCTCCTGATTGGATACGTGTCGTGCCGCCAGCATTTCCACACCTTTCGGCAGCGATCCAGAGAAAATTGGCTGGACGCTGTTGCGGGTAATCAAGGCGTTCGTTTCGACAATTGCTTGTAAAGGAAGATTGGAAACTTGGCCTTGATTCGGCACATTTACATTCGTGACGCGCTCACCCAATCCGAGAAGAGCCGCTATGATGCTCACGCCTACTTCCCCCGAGGCTTTCCCGGCAACGCCTCGTTTTTGCGCGATTAATCGTTCTGTTTCCTGCCGCTTCTCATCTCTATCTTGTGTTCTGAAAGATACAGATGTGAGGTGAAGTTTCCATACCTCAGGCTGTTTGAGATAAGGGCCGGGAAGAAACTCTGCCAGATGCCTGTCACCCGCAGCGGGGATGGCGCCATACAGTTCAAATAAATCAAACGCAACACGGTGGGCCGAACGAAAGACACTGTCCCTCCAGCTTTCCCCCTCTAGCTCATATCCTGATTCTCCATAATGCGCGCTGAATTCATGGAATATAGGCAGCAGGTCAATATGGCGGTAAGAGGCTTCCGTAATCCATGTGAAATGGTTAATGCCGAGTACGTTGACGCGAATATCTTCGCGCCGCAGCACCTCTACTCCGAGCCTTTCTGTGACCATTTCCGCCAGCAGTTTTTGCGTGCCGAATACCTCGTGGCAGCAGCCAATCGCTTTGATGCCCGGAAACACTTTATACAGCACTCTTGTACAGACAGACATCGGGTTTGTATAATTGAGGACCCATGATTCAGGTGCGTAGTCTCTTATTGCCCGGGCAATTTCTGCAAACATCGGAACGGCCCGCAAACCTCTGATGATCCCGCCGGGCCCGACAGTATCACCCACAGACTGATAAATGCCGAAGCGCTCAGGGAGGTGGACATCGATTTCCATATCCTCCAGTGAACCCGGCAAAATCGAAATAATGACGATATCCGCGCCCGATAACGCCTTTTTCAAAGTAGAAACCGCTTCGTACCTCCATCTGCCGTCTCCGCTATAATTGCCGATCACTTCATTTTTCTGAGCAGCTTCAAAATCAAGATCATAGAGCGCCACTGTGCCTGACATCCGTTCATCAATCGACAGATCACTCATCAGGCTTCTGGCCCAGCCCTGAGATCCCCCGCCGATATAGGCGATTTTAATTTGATCTAACGTACTGATATGAAACACTCCCTTTCTCAGCCTTTCACCGAACCGATCAGCATTCCTTTTGCAAAGTGTTTTTGCAGGAATGGATAGACCGCCAAAATAGGCAGCGTCGCAATGACAATGACGGCGAGTTTGATTCCCTGCTCGGGCGGTATGGTATTTTGCATCGTATCGCCATTGGTCGCCGTTAAATCCGATAAGATGGTAACTTGGCGGAGCACCATTTGCAGCGGCCATTTTGCACTGTCATTGATATATAAGAGAGCGTGGAAGAAATCATTCCAAATCCCGACCGCATAAAACAGCGCAAAAGTCGCAATAACCGGTTTTGACAACGGCAGGGCGATCCGCCAGAAAACCCCGATTTCGGAACAGCCGTCAATCTTTGCCGATTCCTCCAGCTCGCGCGGCAGCTGCTGAAAGAAGTTTTTGATAATAATAAGGTTGAACGGATTAATCGCCATCGGCAGAATCAATGCCCAGTACGTATCTAAAAGTCCGAGTGATTTCACAACAAGGTACGTCGGAATCATGCCGCCAGAAAACAGCATAGAGAAAATGACCAGATTTAACAGCAGATTCCGCCCCTTCACATGCCGCTTCGCTAACGGATACGCCATCGTAAAAGTGAAAAACAGCTGCACAGCCGTCCCGACCACGGTAATGAAGATGGATACGCCCATGCTTCGGATGAACGTCGGTGTTGAAAACACATACTTGTAAGCATCGAGTGTAAAGGTTTTCGGGAATATAAAGAAGCTGCGCTGGGCGAGTTCCGCTTCTGTGGCAAAGGAACCGGCGATAATATACAAAAACGGCAAAATGGTAATTGCACCGACACCGCCGAGAAATAGAATGTTGCAGACGTCAAACACCCGTCCGGCTTTTGTGTTGTGCATCGTGTGAATGTCAGCCATACCTCTCCCTCCTTTAAAACAATCCTTCCTGATCAAACTTTTTCGCAATGTAATTGGCGCCGAAAATCAAGATAATCCCGACAACCGATTTAAACAAACCGACCGCCGTGCTGTAGCTGTACGCGCCTTGGGTAATTCCCATCATGTATACATACGTGTCAAAAATGTCAGCCACGCTGCGGTTGAGTGAGTTCGTCATCAAATACACCTGTTCAAAGCCAAGATTCAAAAAGCTGCCGATTCTTAAAATTAACAAAACGATAATGGTGCTCCTGATCGCCGGCAGCGTAATATGCCACATTCTCCTAAACCGGCCCGCTCCATCCATGATGGCGGCTTCATACTGCTCCTGATCAACCGTCGCCAACGCGGCCAGAAATAAAATCGTTCCCCAGCCTGTCTCCTTCCAGATGCTTTGCATCACAATCATCGGCCGGAACCAGTCCGCGTCCGATAAGAAAGAAATCTGCTCACCTGTCAGGTCCATAATGAATTTGTTGATCACACCTGTATCGACAGTAAAGAAAACAAAGGTGATGCTGACCACAATTGTCCATGAAACAAAATGGGGCACGTAAATAAAGGTTTGGATGCATCTTTTATACACGGCCTTTCTCACCTCATTCAAAAGCAAGGCCAATATGAGAGGCGCTGGAAAGGCAAATAAAAGATCTAGGCTCGCGAGCATGAGGGTGTTGCGCAGCAGCCGGAAAAAATCCGGATTCATAAAAAAGTCTTTGAAATATTCAATGCCGACCCATTCGCTTTTCCAGAAGCCGAGATATGGCGAATAGTCTTTAAAAGCGATTAGCACGCCCCACATCGGCAAGTATTTGAAAATCAAAAAATAAAGCAGACCGGGAATAAGAAGAAGATAAAGCCATTTGTCCCGTTTGAGCGCAACCATCCAGCTGGTGCCTTTTCCAGCAGTGAGAACAGGTGAATCTCCCTTCTTCGGCACTGTTTCCATATCTGTTCTCCTTTCGTGGTACCGGCGCGCCCGCCGAACGGCAGGCGCACCGGTTTATTTTGACGATTGATACAATTTGTTCAAGTCCTTCATCAGGTCATTCCCGCCGCTTTTTTTCCAAAGCTCCACCGCATCCTCGAACCCTTTTTCGTCAATCTCTCCAATAATAAATTGTGTTCTCGCGTCGAGAATGATGTTGTCAAGCTGGGCTCCTTTTTGGGTATACACATTAGATACAAGCGACTCAGCCGGGTTAAAGACGGCTATTTTTTCTCCTTCAGTGATGAGGTCCTTGCGATGCTGGAAGAGCTTTGTTTTCTGGTCTTCGATGTAATACTCGCTTTTCGGAATTGACATGCTGAACTGCGCCAAGCCTTCATGCTCATACAGGAGAGACTTGTTGTTTTTTTCAAGCGAGGTGAATACCCCGTCCTTGAGCTCGTAATTGCGGCCCTCCACCCCGTTGTTCGTGAGAATCTGTGCTTCCCTATCATTCATCTTATCGAGGAAGGACAGCACCTCTTTCAGCTCTTTTTCGGTTTTGACGCTTGATTTTGGTATCGCGATCATCCCTGAATAACCGGATGTCGGGAAGGTGCGCTTGCCATTCGGTCCCTCAAGCGAGCCGACAATATCAATCACATCCTTGTTCGACTCATCTGCCTCCTCCATCGCGCTTTGAATTTGAGATGCTCTGGAGCCGGTATCAACGATGACACCCGCTTTTCCTTTCACAACCGGATCATTCCACTTCGCTGAATCCATGACCGCAAAGTCCTTATTGATTAAACCCTCATCATAAAGCTTTTTAAAAAACTTGAGCGCATCCATGTATTCCTTCGTTGTAAAATCAGGAATCAGCTTTCCGTTTTCAACGCCGTAGCGGTTCGGAGCGCCGAACCAGATTTGCAGAACATCCCACGGGCTTCCGTTGCCGAGCCCCATCCATTTCGGCACCACCATGCCATACGTATCATCCTTGCCGTTTCCGTCAGGATCTTTTTCCTTAAAGGCTTTCAGCACTTCATAGAAATCATCAATCGTTTCCGGCATATCCAGACCGACGTTTTTCAGCCAGTCGGTTCTGATGATCATACACGCTCTGATCAGATCCCTCGTTCTGTAGATTCCGTACACCTCGCCGTTCACCGAGCTGTTCTTCAGTATCTTTTCATCTGCCTGGCTTAAATTCTTGTAGTCTTTTAAATAAGGAGACAGCTCCCAAAACGCCCCTGCTTTGACAGACTTGATAAAGCCCGCTGATTTATCTTTAATCACAATTGCATGAGGCATCTCTCCGGAAGCCATGACGATGTTGAATTTGTCGTTGTAGGATGAATCAGGCACCCATGTGACTTTAATCTCTTTGCCTGTGTATTTTTCGAGCGCTTTTAACGTAGGGCTCTTTTCACTCGGGCTTTCCGGCGATAAGAGCGGCGCCATAATTTTAATCGTGTCTTTCGAACCGCCTGCTGAACTGGATGTTTCCGAATTGCTGCATCCGGCGATCATCATGACAGCGAGCGGTAAGGCCAGCCATTTTTTTCGCATTCTATTTTTCATGATCCGCAAGTCCCCCTTTTTTTCATTTTCCATTTCCCCTTTGCCTCTCTTAATATAAAGCGCTTACATAAATTCTTGCAATCTTCATTTTTTGCATCATTTCTCCTATGAAATTCCGGCTTTTATCCTTTTTTGCCGGATGTATCTTTTTTTGCCGGAAGGGAATCCCCGATTAGTTCCAGCGCTGCTATGACGTTCAAACACCATTGAGAGACGGTGTTCGTTGTCACCCACGGGAGCTCCTCCATCTGCGTCCATGTCTCAATGCGCTCTGGTTTGATCGGAAGCGGCGTATGGCTCAGCTTATCATCAAGCAAAAGATTCCACGCTTTGGCGGCGAGCTTCTGATCTTGTTTTTTTCTTGCGGCGTAGGCGGTCATGGCAGCGGCGAACATCGGCCAGTGAAAATGCCTATCATGAAGCGCACCTCCGCTTTTTTTCCGTTTTTCTTCATCACTGAGGGTGTAAAATTCGCCGAATTCACTCAGCATTTCCTCCCATTCCCGGTCATCAAGAAGCTCAGCCAGCTCCATCCACACTTGCGGCGCGCCGAAGGCAATGATCATATGATATCCGCCCGCTATGCCGTCTCCCATGTGATGAAGCCTTGAGGTCGCCGGATCATACTCAAATGTCGGGCCGGATAATAAGCGGAGCGGGAGCCGCTTCAGACAGCTAATGCCTGTTTCGATTTTTTTGAGGTATTCCGGATTTTCGGTCCGCTCCCATTCCGCCAGCCAGTTCGAACAAAACGCCGCCCAGTCTGGTCCCGTTCTGGCGTGGGTCGGGTGCTCGCCTTTCTCATAAAAGGCGCGCATCGGATCGGTTTTGACGAGGGCGTAATCGGCGTCCTTCACTTCTGTCAAAAGATCTCCCGTCCGCTCATCTCCCGTCAGATAATAATAAAATTTATAAAGCCCGGCCATGCTGATCCTCGCTTCCTTGCAGCCGCATCCCCAATGAACAACATTATGCCGTGAGCCAAGCCCTGCGTATTCCCCGAGATGAAAGCTGTCCGTTTCGCTCGTGTGACGGGTCATAGCTTCTGCCATGCGGAAGATATCCTCTCTGCCAGAGCGGAAAAACGCCTGCCATAGCCATAAGGTCGGAACGAGCTCATTATTTTGCCATGCATACCCACCGAGATCATACCGCCACATATGCCGGATCGGGTCATATGTATGCATGACATCGCCATAATCCCAAAACCCATACCATCTGCGCTGCTCTACCTCCTTTTTGTAAAATAGAAATGCGGCGTCGAGCTGTTCCTCCAGCTCTTTTTTGAGCGGATGAGATGTGTCAATGACACTCCAAACCCCGAGCGCCTTTGATTCGTAATAGACGTCCGGCTCACAAACAAGCAGTGGCGGCGCCTGCCATTTGTCAGCGAGCGCATTGAGGGCATCATCGGACGGCATGTGTGAAAAGCACGCCAGGCTGATTTCATTTGTGTTCGCAATACCGGTCGGATCAGCGCGCATTTCATCAAAGCCTTCATACGCGCTGGCCACATGGGTGTTTCCTGTATAATGCCGCAAATCCATCGCATCTCCGTCCGGGGGCCAAAACCAGACAGTCATTTTTGGATGGCTGCCGGCAAGGCCTGTGATTTCCAGGGCTGACGGATATTTCTCAAAAAAGTACCGCAGTCCGAGGGCTATGCCGCCATTTTCGCCGCCCGCATAGCAAAGCCCCTTTGCCCGGCTGCCATGCAGCATGCCTACCCACGCATAATCTTTTCCGGTCCGTTTTGACAGGCTGTAATGATCGCTGGAATCCTGTACGAGCTTGACATCATTCCAAACCGCGTTTTGTGTGCCGTGTGCAAACCATTCCTTGTGCTCTTCACTTGGAAACAGCGTTTCACCATTAATTTGTTTTTGGTAAAGCGGATACTGTTCATTGAATTTACGTGTGCCAAACAGCTGGGCGGGTTCTTTGTACATCCCTTTCTCTCCCGCAAAACGGAAATGGCGATTGTACGGCTCCCCTTTCAAAACAAGGTCAAATTCGATGCCGAGCCCTTTAATGAATTCTTGTTTACCATTCGTATCGATCAGTTGCGTGTGCACGATGCCAATCTCAGAAAGTCCGGCGTAAAACGTCAATCTGGCCACAAACGGGAGCCACTCCTCCTTTGTTTTTTTGAAGATATGCGCGCCCTCTATTTTGATCACTGCTTTGACAGGGCCGCTCTTCTCAATTACCGCACGTTTGATGAGGCTGACAGACGTTTCACAAAAAAGCATGGTTTCCGCCGCAGTAGCTTTTCTCGTTTCTCTTATGGCAACAAGCCTCCCGCCAGCGGCGATCGGCTTTCCGTTGATCTGCAATGATTGAATGAAATCGGAGCCTGTTTTATGGATGGCACAGACGAGTGTTCCTGTATTCACTTGGATGCCATCCTCTGACTCATTGATGCAGATTGAATCTGTTGGCTGCAGGGATTCTCCTTTTTGCACTGTAAAGCTTTGAGGTTCCCGCCCGCTGAATACCGCCGCGTGCTTCGTCCACTTGATGCTCCCGTCCGGCCAATAGGCCGACGGTTCGCTCTGCACATATCGGCTTTCCGCATTTTCATTCACAAGCGCCAGACGGTGACCTTTTTTCAATTCCCCTTTTTTCCACGGCACACCCCACGTTACACCGCTTGTCACCTTTGGCTCTTCTGATAACCATTTCATCTTTTTCATCGATTCTCCCTCCATAGAAAAAAGCTGATTCGATGCAAAGAATCAGCTGTGATTGTCAAACTGAATCACACGGTATTCATGCGGTCCGACTGCCAATCTTCCCGCTTTCTCTGAACGGTTTGTCAACAGATTCATACCGGCTTCCGGCAGTGTCACGCTTCCGCCTTTTCCATCCATATTGACGATGATCCACACAAGGCCGTTTTCGCCTTTGCGCGGGGCAACGATCGTGCCGGGTGTAACATCGGACCGGACGGAAATGGCTGCTTCAGCAGCATAATGCCTGACGAGCGCTTCCAGCATCGCATTCCCTACTTTCCCCGATGGAAGCGAGCCAAGCATAACGATTTTTCCCTTGCCGTGCTTCTGTTCTGTCAGAAAGGCATGACCTGCTCCCGGTCCTGACTCAACCGTGCCTAGGGTGTTTCCGTTCGCTGTATCAAACACCGCGCTCCACAGCCCGAGCGGCGCTGTGAAGCCAAACGCTTTTCCTGTATTCACATCCTCGTTCATCGGAAAGGTAAACAGCGTTTTGATCCCGGCTGTTTTCTCAAGTTGGCCAAGCCCGCAATCCGTATGAATCGTATGCTCGCTTGTGCGCCCTCCTGTCAGCGGTCCGGCAATCCAGATGCCGCCTGCTTCAGCGAATGCTGAAGCTTTTTTGATAAAATCAGAAGACAGATACGGAACAAAAGGCGTAAACAGCAAACGGTAGCCGTCCAGCGGAACGCCTTCCGGAATGAGGTCACGGTGAATCCCCGTGTTAAGAATCCGTTCATAAAAGTGCGTCACAAGCGAACGATGCTGAAGCCCCTGATGAGGCTCAGTTTTGATAAATGCTTTTGCTCTGTCAGAGTAGGTCATCGCCGCTTCGGCTTGGACAGGCACAGTCGATAAAATCACCGGTTCGATTTTCTTTCTAGCCCGCTCGACTGCCAGCACGTTCTGATAACCTACAGTCGGCTCGCCCCAGGCACTGAGAACCGAACCGTGTGATATCTCGCTGCCTGAACGCTGCTGGCGCCACAGCCAATAGCAAAAGCCATCGCTTCCTAAGCTGTAGGAAGATACAGCTTCAGCCTGCAAATACCCGTCGGCATGCGGAAAAGCAGAGCTCTCGAGCGAGGCAGCATACGACGGACTCGTTTCCAAAATCCAAAACGGGCGCCCTTGCTTCAAGTTCCTCCACAAATCACAGTTCAATAAAAAGGCAGAGGCGTTTTTCTGCGAAGCGTACGTATCATAGGAGGCAAAATCGAGATTCCGAAACATCCGCTCATTGTCCACGCTGAACATGACAGAGCCATTATGCGTGATCGGCGCATCCGAATAGCAGCGGATCATTTTGGCCTGTTCATCTGCAAATGAAGCGATCATCTCCATCGAAAACAGCTGATACATTGTGCTTAGAGAGGCGTGATGCAGAAACGGGGCCGGCCCCGGCTGCGGCACCTGCTCAAACGACTGGTAGGTTTCGCTCCACACATCAGTTCCCCATGCCTCGTTTAACCGCTCAATCACGCCATAGCGGTTTCTGAGCCAGTCATGCCATAAGTGCAAGCACGTCTCACACATGCATTCAGCCACATGGCATTTAAACTCATTGTCTAGCTGCCAGCCGATCAGTCCCGGGAGCTGGCCAAGCTCCTTGGCGATGCTTGTGGTAATGATGGCGGCTTTTTTTCGGAAATACGGGTTGTTCGTACAAGCATGCTGACGGGAGCCATGGCCCATGACTTCTCTTTTTTCGTTTACATGCATACGCTCCGGCCGGCCGTGCGACAGCCAAATCGGCGGTGTAGGCGTCGGCGTGCACATGATCGTTTCGATGCCGTTTTCATACAGACGGGTGATGATCTCTTTGAAAAAACTGACGTCAATTTTTCCTTCTTCCGGTTCCATGACGGACCAAGCAAATTCGCCAATCCGTACAACATTCACGCCAACCTCACGCATGATGTCAATGTCCTGCTGAATTGTCTCTTCATCCCATAATTCTGGATAATAGCAAGCCCCGTGATACAGTTTTCTCCTCACATTTTTCACCCTTCTTTGATGATTGATTCTGTCAATGGCAGTCCGAGTTCCTTTATGCCTTTTGCAACTAGCTTCGCCATTTCATTTGCGCCTTTTTTTGTGAAGTGCGTGTAATCGTTCATTCCTTCTGACACCATAAAATAGGTGTACACTTTTTCCTCACCCTTCTCGGTAAAGAAGGCAAGGCTTTTCTCCATCAGATCAATGAGCTGGACATTCTCCTCAGCAGCCGTTTGCTTCATGGCAATGCAATAATCAGGAAAGTCGTTCAAAAACATGTCATTTTCATAATGAAAGCGTGCTACAGGGGTAATGAGAAGCGGATGGGCGCCTTTTTCCCGCGCGCCTGCGATATACTGCTTTAAATATTGTTTATAGGTGGTATAGGGCTCAGTGTAGCGCTCGGGCTTATTTTTCGACGCGTCATTATGGCCCATCTGCACAAACAGCCAGTCATCCGGCTCAATCACATCAAGAATCGCCTGAAGCCTGCCCTCTTCCACAAATGTTTTTGAGCTTCTTCCCCCGATTGCTCTGTTGATCACTTGAATATGCTCCGGCAGATGCGAGCCGAGAAACTGCCCCCAGCCCCCTTGATTGGTGCTGTCTCCATACGTTTGAACAGTTGAATCGCCAGCAAGATAAATGTGATTTGCCATTTCTCATTCCCCCTCGTTTTTTTCGTTTAATATGGCATCAATCATGGACAGCTCTTCCCTTGAAAAAACCGGTGCGTGCAACGCTTGAACATTTTCTTCTATTTGCTGTTTCCTGCTCGCTCCGATCAGCACTGAAGTGATTCGGTCATCCTTTAAAAGCCATGCGAGCGCCATTTGCGGAAGCGATTGCCCCCGTTCTTTCGCTATTTCGTTCAACTTTTGCGCCTTCGTGACTGCTCCTTTGGTGACGTTCTCCGCCTGCAGGAAAGGACTGCTTGCATCCATGGCTCTTGATCCCTCTGGAATGCCTGATACGTACTTTGTCGTAAGAAGCCCTTGAGCAAGTGGCGCAAACGCGATACAGCCGGCTCCCTGTTTCTCCAGCACATCAAGCAGGCCTTTTTCCGGCTCTCTGTGAAACATGGAATATTTCATTTGGTGGATGGCAAGGCGGACGCCAAATTGCTTTAAAAGCTCGGCAGCCCGCTCCGTTTCCTGCGGGCTGTAGTTTGATAGTCCGACGTACAGTGCTTTTCCCTGCCGCACAAATCCGGCCAGCGTCTCCATCGTTTCCTCGAGCGGCGTTTCAGGATCCGGGCGGTGCGAATAAAACAGATCGATATAATCAAGCCCCATTCGCTTCAAGCTTTGATCCAGGCTGGCTGTCAGGTGTTTTTTTGAACCGCCGTTTCCATACGGCCCCTCCCACATGTCATAGCCTGCCTTTGTGCTGATGACGAGTTCATCGCGGTACGGTGCAAAATCAGCTTTCAGCACGCTCCCAAACATCTCTTCGGCCGATCCGGGCGGCGGGCCGTAATTGTTGGCGAGATCAAAATGGACAATGCCTGCGTCAAATGCGGAGCTGAGCATCGATCGTGCGTTCTCCGCTGAATAGGCACCGCCGAATTGATGCCAGAGGCCGAGAGACACGGCAGGAAGCTTTAATCCGGTTCGTCCGGCATTGTGATACACCATTCTTTCAAAGCGATCAGCTTTTGCTTTGTATGCCATACGTTCCTCCTATAGCGGCGCCTCCGCTTTGCTGCCTGCTATATATAGGGCGGGCTTCGGCGGTTTTTTCATTCCCGTTCCGAGATAAAAGCCCGTGTGCGGCGGCTGGTTGTAGGCGGTGTTCTGCCAGGCGATGCCGAGCCTGTAAACCGGATCGTGCATAAGCGTGTACAAGCGATGGCGGGTGAGATGTGTCGTTGTATAGATACGGAGCGCGCTGCTGTCTTCCGTTCTCCATATCACTTCTTCCCGCCAGTCTCCGAACAGGTTGGCCTGAAGGACAGGATTTCCTTTTGTGCCGTTGTTGGACAATACGCCGTCCGGCTGAAAAATCGTCTTCAGACAGAGGTTCTCAGCATCCCACTTTTCAATCTTCGGTCTGCCGGCCGTTCCGTCCCAGTCATGATCAAGCAGTTCTCTGACTAAATCACCGTCCCACCAGATGGCGAAATTGGCTGAAGCAGGCGCTTTGTCGCTGATTTTTTCTCCTTTGCTCGTGAAAAGCCCATATGACATGCCAGCGTTGCCCGGCGGATCGATTCCCCAGACGAGCGATCCTTTGTAGTTTGGGTCGATATGAGCCGCCATGCCCCTGCCGACGTCAGTTCCGGCATGAACGCCCCACAAAACCTCGCCGGTTCCGGCATCACGCAGCGACAGTCCGTACGGCTTCGAAGCATCTTCATGCACTTGAAACACTTCAAGCCCTTTTCGGGACGGATCCAGATCCCCTACATGCATCGCGTCTCCGTGTCCGAGCCCCGTTGTGTACAAGCCTGTACCGTCATGATCAACCGCCATGGCGCCGTAAATGATCTCATCCTTCCCGTCTCCGTCAACATCTGCCACACTCAAGCTGTGGTTGCCCTGCCCAGCATACGCTTCATGGCCCGGCTGATTGGAATCAAATATCCAGCGTTTGTTAAGCCTTCCGTTTCTGAAATCGTATGCCACGAGTACAGCTCTCGTATAGTAGCCGCGCGCCATCACGAGGCTCGGCCGCTCCCCATCCAAATACGCGATCCCGGCGAGAAAACGATCCATGCGGTTTCCGTAGCCATCTCCCCAATCTTCCAGCTTGCCGCGGGGCGGTTCATATTCCACGGTCGTGAGCGCTTCACCGGTTTCTCCTTTAAACACAGTCAAATATTCCGGACCGGATAGGATTCTGCCCTGTTCGTTCCTAAAATCGGCATGTTCATCGCCAATGATGTGTCCTTTCCCATCTGTTGTGCCGTCAGCGGTTTTCATGGCGATTTCTGCTTTTCCGTCACCGTCCAAGTCATAGACCATAAACTGGGTATAATGAGCGCCTGCTCTGATGTTTTTGCCGAGATTGATGCGCCACAAAAAGGTGCCGTCCAGTTTATAGGCATCTATGAGAACCTCCCCGGTGTATCCGTCATGGGCGTTGTCCTTTGAATTGGACGGGTCCCACTTCAGAATGATTTCATATTCTCCATCCCCATCCACATCCCCGACACTGGCATCATTGGCGCTGTACGTGTAAGGCATTCCGTCCGGCGTGAGACCGCCTTCCGGTTTATTAAGCGGTACCTCTAGGACATTTTCCCGCCAGACGTGAGCTTCTTTGGACAGCTTTTCTTCCCGTCCTTTATTGACTGCCGCCACCTGGTAAACAGCGTCCGCCGTTCCGTTTTGATCGAGAAAATTGGTGCTGTCTGCGATCGGCTTGCGGGTGATCCGTGCTCCATCCCGATAAAGGTGAAAAGCCGTCGTCTCATGATCCGTTCCGAGAAAACGCCAGCTGACAAACACACCCTGCTCCGTCTTGACCGCAATTAAGCCTCTGGTCAAGTACTCCATCTGCCTCTTTTTTGGTTTCATTTTAATGGGAACGGGCTGCATGCAGCCCGTTCCTTCCCCCCTTTTTATTAAGGCGTATACATATTCGGTTTTGACTGTTCCGCCATGCCGTCTCCTAAAAAGAAGCTCGTGTGCGGCGGCTGGTTATACGCGACATTTTGCCAGGCGATGCCAAGCCGGTACACAGGATCGTGCATCAGCGTGTACAGCCTGTGCTCAGTCGGAATGGTAGTCGTGTAGATCCGGAGCGCACTGCTGTCCTCCGTTCTCCACACGACTTCCTCGCGCCAGTCCCCAAGCAGATCAGCCTGAAGCGCCGGTGTTGCTTTTGTGCCGTTGTTGGCGGCCACGCCTGAAGCAGTCAGCATATTTTTCGATACACCGTTTTGATAATCCCACTTATCGATTCGGTTGCTGTCCAGCTGTTCCCGCAGCAAATCACCGTCCCACCAGATGCCGAAATTGGTCGATGACGGAACACTGCTACCGATTTTGACCCCTTTCGCTGTGTAGAGAGAACCGTTTGCCCACACTTCCTGTCCCGGATAACGCGGGTCAATATCAGCAGCCATCCCCCGGCCTACATCCTTGCCTGCATGAACGCCCCAAAGGATTTTTCCGGTTGCCGCATCACGGAAGGATAAGCCGTATTTTGCATTTTTGTCCTCATGAACTTGAAACACCTCAAGACCCGGCCGGCTCGGGTCAAGATCCCCGGTATGGAGGGCATCCCCGTGGCCTAAGCCAGTTGAGTACATGCCTTTACCGTCATGATCAACAGCCATTGAGCCAAAAATAATCTCATCTTTCCCGTCCCCGTCAACATCTGCAATGCTCAGGCTGTGGTTCCCCTGTCCTGCAAACGCCTCATTTCCAGACTTCGAAGAATCGAATGTCCAAAGCTTTGACAGCTTTCCGTCTCTGAAGTTATAGGCGACAAGCGCGGTTTTGGCATAATACCCTCTGCTCATGATCAGGCTCGGCCGCTGCCCGTCGAGGTAGGCAATGCCAGCGAGAAAACGATCAACCCGGTTGCCGTAGCTGTCTCCCCAATCTGACACATTGCCGCGGGCCGGTTCAAAATTTGTTGTGACAAGCTCTTTTCCGGTTGCACCTTGAAACACAGTAAGGTATTCCGGTCCTGAAAGCACACGCCCCTGTTCGTTTCTGTAATCAGCATTGGCATTTCCAATCACTTTGCCCGTGCCGTCTTTTGTCCCGTCTGCCGTTTTCATTGCCACTTCCGCTTTTCCGTCACCATCAAGGTCATACACCATAAATTGGGTGTAGTGCGCTCCCGCTCTGATGTTTTTGCCGAGATTGATCCGCCATAATTTCGTTCCGTCCAGCTTATAGGCGTCAATCAGCACGTCAC
The DNA here is from genome assembly GCF_026796395.1 of Bacillus sp. T17B1. Classification (NCBI taxonomy): domain Bacteria; kingdom Bacillati; phylum Bacillota; class Bacilli; order Caryophanales; family Bacillaceae; genus Bacillus; species Bacillus sp. T17B1. Next base: position 39,623 of record NZ_JALAYA010000012.1, on the reverse strand, counting down.
CCGTATAGCCATCCTGTGAGTTGTCCTTTGAATTAGACGGGTCCCATTTCAGGATCAGCTCGTATTGCCCGTCACCATCCACATCGCCAACACTTGCGTCATTGGCGCTGTAGGTGTAAGCTTCACCCTTTGGCGTCGTGCCGCCAGCCGGTTTATCCAGCGGGACGGAATGATACGGCTGCGCCCATACGGAGGCTTTTTCAGAAGCCGCTTGTTCGGTACCGTTTACGACAGCCCGAACCGTATATGTTGAAACCGCCGATCCGTTTTTATCCACGTAGTTCGTGGTTTTGACAGGTGCAGCATTCAGCTTTTGCCCGTCTCTGTACACATTGAACGAAACAGATGCATTTTCAGTGCCAAGAAACCGCCAGCTGACAAAAATGCCGCCGTCCGTCTTGACCGCCACAAGCCCTCGGTTCAGTGCTTCCATCTGCCGCGCTGCTCCTTCAGCTTTCACAGGAAATACAGAGACTCCCATCACCAACAAGACAAGCAACGTAACAGCGGTAAACATGCGTTTCCTTCGTTTAATCATCAGACAGCTCCTTCTCATTTTTCTGTAAGCGCTTACTTATATTGGATTTTATGCGCTGTGTGAGCTGTCTTCAATTACACTTTTTTGCATCTGCCTTTTTCAGACACTGCACTTTTTTGCATGATTGTCATTTTTTTGTTAACCTGCTTGGTGGTGCTGAGCCTCCGTCTTTTGAAATCCTCTAAGAGCAAAAAACATCACCACTAGCCCAAATAAACATGGGCCGTAAAATGGGATCAATCCTGGTAGCGTATACAGCAGGTAAAGGACAAATCCGCACCCGATCAGCATACAGCCGGTCGTCAAAGGCCGCATGGCGCCAAACAGCAGCGCTTGCGGAATATATTTTCGCAGCGGGAGCTGGTAATGCACATAAAGGGGAAACACATACATTAGCGCGATGATATACAATACCCCTGCAAACAGCGTGCAGCTGGTTACAGCAAAGGACAGCCAATCCGTACTGGCTGAAAAATAATGATAATTCGCGGACAATATGAGCAAAAGCGCCGCAAACGCCAATCCAATTGCATTGGCCTTGAGAAACTCTTTTTTGTAGGTATCGAGAAATAATGGAAACACCGGGATATCCTTTTGTCCCATCAGCCATTTCCGTATGACGGCACACATCGCGGCAGTGCTCGGCGCCCATCCAAAAAGAACGCCGCCCAAAAGCGTAAACAACAGCCACAGTCCGTTGAGCCACGCAATTTTCACCACCGCTTCACAGCCTGCATAAAGCGCATCCGTTACCGTCGTCTTCATCTTCTCACCGCTTGATGCACAGCAAAATCTCGATAAGCGGCTTTCATGGGCGCCATCTGCCGGAACCCGATTTTCCCTTTCGTTAATACAGGCCCGTATGTGCTGCCGTCGTCCATCCATTCAAGAATGGGCAAATCATTAATTGAAAAGTGCACATAGCCTTTGTCTTTGATGAGCTTCATATGATATGGGGAATCAGCGTCGTCTGGAGATGGCAGCGGATCGGCTCCCATCGCGGCGAGGTGGAAACCGCGGCTTTTTCTTAAATTGCAGGTGCGGAACGCTCTTTCCTCCGCGTATTTTCTGCGGAAATACGACAGATGGAGCGCATTGATGTCCCCCGAATGATACTCGGGGTATTTTCCCGTTCTTTTCTTGAGACATGGATCAAACAGATCTTCGCCTCCAATCCCCGCAGCGGAAAAAAACAGCATACACAGCCCAGGCTGCTCAATCGGAGAGAAGTCCCACGTCACAATGATGCCATCCGGAAACGTTTCCGGGCACCAATAGACAAAATGTGCTTCGTCCTGAACATGCGACAGATGCAAGGAGTGATCGTCAAATGAGATCTGTCCCCCTCCCTCCATCCGCCAATCCTCCATATCGCTTGCTGACCGGAGCGGATTGCGGTACAGGCACGCGCCTTCCTTATACATGTTCTTTTCCCTCCCGGATCACAAGATGGTCCTTCAGCGGAAGGCCGAGTTCTTCAATGCCTTCTGCCACAAGCTTCGCAACCTCCATTGCCCCTTCTTCTGAAAAATGTGTATTGTCCTCAATACCGTCCGGATAATTCGGATGTTCATTCGGCTGAAGCCAAACGAACAATCTTTTCGACTCCTCCGGTCCGTATGCTTCATAGAGCTCTTTTGTTTTGGCCAGCAGATCAATTACAGGCACATCTAGCTCCTTCGCCAGTGCTTTCATCGCATCAGGGTACTCGCCGAGTGTATGCTCAATACGGCCGTTTTCATCAAAGCGGCGGCGCTGCACCGATGTAACGAATACAGGATGCGCTCCTTTTTCGCGTGCGGTATCTGCAAATAGGGTGAGAAATTGTTGAAATGTAGAGTAGGGTTTCGTCCCCCGCGGTTTCTGGTCATTATGGCCAAATTGAATAAACAAATAATCGCCCTGTCTGATGCGCTCGGCAATCGCTTGGAGCCTTCCTTCTTCCACAAAAGAATTGGTGCTCGCCCCTCCTTTGGCGTGATTGTGCACCTTCACATCCTTAGAAAACAACTGCCCGAGTACCTGCCCCCACCCCGCCATCGGCGCTTCATGAGGCGGGCAATCACTCACGGTGGAGTCACCCGCTAAAAACACTTGAATCACTTTCTCCATTACATCTTCTCTCCTTTCACGGCGTTTCCTGATACATTTGCCTGAAAACACCCGGCGGCATGCCCACCTGTTTTTTAAAAATCCGATTGAAGTAATTGTGGCGGTAGCCGACTTCCTCCGACACATCATGAATTTTTTTATTCGTATTCACTAAAAGCTCTTTCGCTTTTTCGATTCTGATTTTGGTCACATAATCAATAAAATTAACGCCGGTCACTTGCTTAAATGCCTTGCTTAACGTATATGAATTCATGCCAAGCGCATCGGCACAGCTTTCCAGCGAGATATCCGCCATGTACTGTTCATGAATCATGGCTATGACACGATCCGCCAGCTGTTTTTGCTGTCTGTTTTTTCTGCCCTCAAGCTTGGAAAGGTAAGGCGTCACCACAGCATCCATCAGCCAGGCCACCGCTTCATCAGGTTCGCGCAATTCTGAAATGTCAAGAAGCAGATCCCGATGCTGATATAGGTCACTCGGATTGAGTCCGGAATGCAAAATATCCTCCTGAATGCGAGAAAACAGCTGAATCAGGCCGGCGTGCACATGCCTGTCTATAGCCGCCTTTTCCGCCAGGTCCATCATGCATACACGTATCAATTCTTCAGCCTCCTGTTTTCTTTCCAGCCGGATGGCCTGAACAATTTGTTTTTCCAGTTCAAAAGGATAATAAGGGGCGGAGTGCTCAGCCTGAGGGAAGTCGTCCTGCAAATCAATCACCTGATGCCGGTTGGCAAACTGCCTGCGGGATTTGCCGCTTTTTACATCTTGAAATAAATCAGGGATCTCCGTAACACGCTCTGTCTTCCTGCTTATTGTTCCGGTCAGGCTTAATCCGGCAACATCGTCAAATTGGCGTGCCAGCTCCGTTACATACGCCTTCAGATCAGAGCTGTTGGTTTTCATCACAAGCAAGGTGACGGAAAGCCGGCTGATATCAAGAATGGAGGGCTGAAAACATTGTTTTGCTGCAAGCTCCTCGGCCAGATTGGTCAGCGTAAATACAGCAAGCTGTTCATCACCGGCACGGAAGATGCTTTTTTCACAACGGAGGCCTGTTACTTGAAGATCAAGCACCTGAAACACATTTTCTCGGATGTTCCATCCAGCCTCCTCCATCCGCGACCTGAGACTTGCCTCGTTGTCATAGTAAAAATCGCCCTGCAAGAGGTGCTGTAAGAAACTCTTTTTCATATGGGGTGTCTGCCGCAGAAGCTGCTCTTGAAGCTTTCGGCTTTCAAGAGATAGATCATTCCATCGCTTTTCAATCCACTTGAATTCATCCTGCCCGGACGCCTGCCATGTTTTCTTCTCTCCACCGGTAAATAAGCCAAGCAAATGCTGAATGGGACGGTAGATTTTTTTTGAGGCATACCACGTCATGCACACCGCCAAGCAGATGCAAATGACAAGCATCACGATAATCACTTTTGATAAAAACACCATCGGCGCTGTAATGGCAGAAAGAGGCGCCGCTGACACAAAGGTCCACTGCTGATGCATGCGATTCATTTCTCCAAAGGAGACGGAATACACCTTGCCGTCCCATTCCATCTGGAAATGGCCTTTCCCTTCCGGCTGTTTCCTCACCTCTTTAAGTAAAGTCTTTTCAAACTCTATTTCTCCCTCGTGAAAAAGCACCTCCTGATTTTGATCCAGAAGCAGCGCACTGCCATCAGGATAAGGGGATAAGCTTTGCAGGATCGACTCCATTTCATTCGGATCAACCGCCAGCATGATCGCGCCGAACGGTTTCTCCGCTGAACCCGGAATGAGCTGGATCAGCATCGTTTGTTTTCCGGATCGTTTCCAATAAATACTGTTGTCTGAGGCAAGCAGCGAGCGATACTTGTGAAGCGCCTCCTGTTCTGTCAAAGCGCTGTATTCGGGGCTCAGCACAAGAGGCCGGGGGCTGTTCAGAAAGATGGAAGCCTGCTCGATCAGCGGCTGCTGGTCCCGTAAAAGAAACAGTTTTTTCGTTAATTGATAGGAGAACGTAAAGTCTTTCTCCAAATCCCTCTCGGCCAATCCGTTCATCAGCGAAGAATCGTATGCCATCTGGGTGAGAGTCAGCTCCAGCACTGCCAGCTTCTCATCCATTCGGCTGACTTCACGCGCCACCTGTGTTTCATGTGACCTCTGCAGCTCTTTCTCTACCTTGTCGATCGAAAGAAAGTAGACAGCGCCCCCAGTCAGCAATCCGGGAATACAGGCAATCAGCAAAATGAAGATAAAGTTTCTTTTGAAATACGTTCCCTTCCAGCGTGAAACCCGTTCCTTCTGTTGAGGCTGTTTTTTCATCCCTTTCCCCCCGCCGCCATCATTACTGATACACGCGTTTTTTCGTTCTCAACACATCAGCAAGAAACGTCAGCGCAAGTCCCTGTCCCCATCCTTGTATTCGTTTGTAAGGCACCTGTTTGTATCCATCGGCATTTTTCATGACAGCTGTTCCGGCCGATACCTTGCTGACCCGTCCGTCCTCTTCTACCGCATCCAAAATGGCGGCAAGCGATTTCTGCACATATTTCGTATACAGCTTTCCGCTCGACAGCAGAGCAGAGGCAATGCCAGCCGATGCCGAAACTTCGAGATATGAATCCGGATCATCCAAAATGGTATGCCACAGCCCTGTATCGTCTTGGAGCCGGACGAGCGCGCTTAGCTGATCTCTGAGCGATCCGTCGATGATCATAAAGGAAGGATGCGTCACCTCAATGAGCGGGAGCGCCTTCGCCATCGTGAGTGCCGCCCAGCCGTTCGCCCTGCCCCAATAAATCCCCGACAGATGATTTTGCGCTTTGTTGTCCCAAGCGTGGTAGTACAAATTCGTGACAGGGTCCTGAAGCACGTCTTCATGTCCGTGAAACTGGCGAAGGCCATCTTCAAAATAATCCTCACGCTCCATCACCCGCCCGATTCTCAGCATAAACAGCCCCGCCATCATCAGCGTATCCGCCCATGCCTGCTCAGGAAACACGTACTCTGCGGAATTTACCGTATGCTGAAGGATGCCCTCGCCAAAGCGCGGCGCTTTATGCAACACATATTCCGCCATCTCCCCCGCCGTTTCCAAATAGACGTGATCCCCTGTCACCTTATGGAGGAACAAAAGCGTATGCCCGATGGAAACCCCGTTGATCGAAAGGGGCGGGAGCCCATCCTCCAGCTGTTCATCCACCCACGTTTTTAATAAATTGATATATTCCTCGTTTTCCGTCGCTTCATAAGCCTCCGCCACGCCGTAAAACGCGACGCCGCCCGGCCAATCCCACGCAAAATCCATCTGAAATGTCCTTTTTACAATCCGGTCAATGACGGACGTCACCTTTTCTTCATCAAAGATAAGCTGTGCCATCTGTAACACTCCTTTTTATTTTAATCCGGTCGTACTGATGCCCTGAACGATATATTTTTGAAACAAAAAGAATACAAGAATCACAGGCAATAACGAGACGGCCGACATCGCAAACATCGCCCCCCAGTTCGAAGCCGATTCCGTATCGAGGAAAAGCTTCAGCGCAAGTGAAACAGGATAAAGCTCCGGCTTATTCAAATACAGGAGCGGCTGAATCAGCTCCTCCCACTTCCAATAGAAGGAGAAAATCGCAGACGTCGCAAGCGCCGGGGCAATTAGCGGGAGAATGATGCGCCAAAAGCAGGCAAAGCGCCCGCAGCCGTCGATTCGAGCTGCTTCATCCAGCTCCTCGGGGATCGTCCGGATAAACTGGATCATCAGAAATATAAAAAACGCATGCCCGAAAAATTGCGGAACGACAATCGGTTTAAAAGAATTCAGCCAGTCTAATTTCGCAAACAAAATGTACTGCGGAATCATCAGCACTTCATGCGGCAGCATTAACGTCCCCATCATGCAGGCGAACCAAAACGTTTTCCCTTTAAACGGGATACGCGCAAATCCGTATGCAATGACAGCCGATGAAAGGACGGCGCCGATTGTTGACAGCCCGACAATAATCGCCGAGTTCTTAATAAAGGTCAGAAACGGCTGCCCGGCAATGCCCTTCCATCCTTCAGCATAGTTACTGAGAATAAAAGGATCGGGAATGAGAGAATGAGAGGTTGTAAAAATACTGGCGCTTTCCTTAAATGAGCTGACAAACAGCCAAATGACCGGGTATAGCAATAACACTGCCAGCGATGCCGTAAAAACGTGGAACAGTATGCGTTTGGGCCTGACGCGCCCGGCTTTTTTTCTCTCAAAAACCGGGGCTTCTCTGTCAGGCTGGTTAACCGGCTCCATCCGTCATTCCCCCTTTGACTCGTAATGAACCCAATATGACGAGGTTTTAAACAAAATCAGCGTAATCAGCCCAACAATGATAAGCATGATCCACGCCATCGCCGATGCGTAACCCATTTGAAAATAGTTGAACGCCCGCTGGAACAAATAGAGCGAATACAAAAGCGTCCCGTCAAGCGGCCCGCCCTCGCCCTTCGAGATGATATAGGCAGGTGTAAATGTCATAAAAGCAGAAATCGTCTGCATCACTAGATTAAAGAAAATAATCGGCGTGAGGATCGGAAGCGTAATTTTAAAGAAACGCTGCACCCGATTTGCCCCGTCCACGCTTGCCGCTTCCAAATACGAAGACGGAATGTTTTTCAGCCCGGCCAGAAAAATCAGCATTGATGACCCGAACTGCCAGACGGATAGCAGAATCAATGTCCATAGCGCACTTGTCGGGTCCTGATACCAAAGAATTTTTTGATCAACCCCGACAAAAAACAGCAACGCATTAATGACCCCTTCATTGCCGAAAATATTGCGCCACATAATCGCCACGGCCACACTCCCGCCGATGATTGAAGGCAGATAAAAGAGCGTTCTGTAAATGGCCGTTCCTTTTGATGCATTGTTTAAAATGACAGCGATAAAAAGCGCGAAGCCGAGGCGGAGCGGAACCCCGGCAAGCACATACGTAAACGTCACCTTCAGTGACTGCCAATACTTTTCGTCACCCGTAAACATCTCCTTGTAGTTGTCGAGCCCGATCCATTTCGGCGCTGTAAACAAGTCATAGCTTGTGAAGGACAGAAACAGGGACGCACCCATCGGAATCACTGTAAAACATAGGAATCCGATAATGAACGGAGAAATAAAAGCATATCCCGCCAGATTGTCTTTTCTCATACTCCGGCTTTTTTTCATTGCATCAGCCCCATTTCCCGTCAATTATTCCTCTCTAATATCTCATTGGCCTGCTTCCGGAACGTTTTGGCGGCTTTTTCCGGAGATACCTTCTGATACAGAATCTGATCAGACGTATCCTTCAGCAGCTTGATGACCTCCGCGCTTCCCACAGGCTCCGGCGGATCAGCTTTGCTGATGTTTTTTGACGCGTTTTCTACATATTCCACGATGTTGGCTTCTTCCTCATTCAGCTTCGGTTTAATCGCGTCCGCCACCTTGTCAGATACCGGTACACCCCGCTCGCCTTTAATCAGCATGTTCGCTTCCTTATTGTTGACGAAGAAATCAATAAACTTTGCGGCCTCTTTTTTATGCTCTGAGCTTTTTGGAATCGAAAACAGCATACTCGGCTTCAGCGTCAGCGCTTTTTCCTTCATTTGCTCCGGCGGCAGATGGAGAGACAGCGGCGAATCTGTCAGCCGGGCAAAACCCAAATATTGATTAGAGTAGTTCCACGTAATGGCTGACTTGCCTTTGACGATAAAGTCATCCTCCATCCCTTTAATTTGTTCGCTTTCATCAGGTGTTGGGGATGTTTTCGCTTTCACCAGCCTTAGCTGCCGTTCAAAATAATCGACAAACAGCTGATCATCCTGATACGCGAGGCCTGTACCGTCTTCCTTATAAAAACGCTCACCCTTCGTGCGCAAATAATAAGGGAAGAAAATATCAGGCGGATCCATTCCGTTGGAGCCATAGACGTCGGCTTTTTCCTGAAGGTCATACGCCAGCTTCTCGTAATCCTCCCACGCCCAGTTTTCCTGATTGATGGACACACCGGCTTTCTTCAGCAAATCATTATTCGCAATCACAGACAGCACGTTGACGCCTAGCGTAAACCCATAGAGCTTATCGTCAATTTTTCCGCCCGACAGCATATTCTCGTCGATTGAACTGACATCAATCGTTCCATCCTTTGTATACGGCGTTAAATCTTCCAGCTGGTTCTTCTTTCCGTACTGTGCCAAATAAGCGGTATCCATTTGAATGACATCAGGAAGCTGGCCAGCGGCAGACATCGGGGCGAGCTTTTTCCAGTAGTCATCCCAGTTCGCAAATTCCGCATCAATATGGACGTGCGGATTCTTTTTCTCATATAGCTCAATCACCTTCGTTGTATAATCATGCCTTGGCTGCCCGCCCCACCATGCGATTCTAAGCGTAATGTCTTCTTTTTTCCCCGATGCCTCTTCACCTGCAGAACATCCGCTGAAAAAAAAGACACAGACAAGCGATAACAGCAAGCAACAAACCTTCTTCAAACCAATCCCCCCTTTAATGTAAGTGCTTACATTTCATTTTAAAGTGTTCGGATGGGGCGAAACACTCAAAAAACAGTGGCGAAAGTAAAAAAAACAGAGATGGCTATCCTGCGGAAGCGCCTCCCTGTTTTCTTCTGAATTCTGACGGTGTCAGACCCGTATATTTTTTAAAGACGAGACTAAAATACTTCGGATTATCGCCAAACCCAATTTCTTCCGCAATTTCTGATACACTCGCATCCCGCCTTATTTTCATCTGCTTCATCGCATGCTCAAGCCGCACTCGCGTAACATATTGAGAAAATTTCTCTCCTGTTTCCTGTTTAAATAATTTCCCGAGATAATCAGGATTCATAAACAGCATATCCTTCGCCGCCCATTTTAAGGACAGATTCGGATTTCCGAGCTCGTCGGCAACAAGCCTGATCATTTTCGAAATCACTGCGCTTCCGTGCAGGTTACCAGAAGCTACGGCTGTGTCGCGAAACAGCTGCCCCGCATTCCGGAGTTCTCCCGCCTGGCTGATGGCGATCTGGCGGTCAGCAAAAACGTCCGCCGCCTTTTCAGCGGCGTTTTCCTCCACAGCGAGCACGGTCCATTCTTCGCTGCTGCAAACCGCTGTCAGCGCCGACCCGAGCACTTCTCTAGCCGCGGCATCAACAGATTGTTCCCCTTTTACAATGAGGAGGCGGACCTTTTTTTCGGCAAGTGAAGAAGGCGGGGACAACTGGGCCACACCTGCGATCACGCCCTCCAAATATTGATCGGCAGCAAAAGAACGGATATGATCGAGCTCATGTTTCAGATGAGCGGTTTTCTTTTTCCGCACCTCATGCCGCTTCAGTTCAACAATGATTTCCTCCAGTGAGCTGATAATCTGCTGTTCATTGCAGGGCTTCAGCAAATAATGCTTGACCCCATATTTCATTGCTTCCTTCGCGTACTCAAACTCTCCAAACCCGGACAGGACGATAAATTGAACTGACGGACTCACGCCTGACACCTTTTTGATCAGCTCAAGCCCGTCCATGCCGGGCATTTTGATGTCTGTAATGACGATATGCGGCTGCTTATGTAAGATCTTCTCATACGCTTCATTCCCGTTCTGCGCCTTGCCGATTAATGAAGCGCCAAGCGCCTCCCACTCAATGATTCCTGCCATTCCGTCAAGAATAATCCTCTCATCATCAGCTAGCAATATCTTATACATCACACCACCTCATTTCGGCACGGTATAGTGATCACAACCCTCGTTCCCTTTCCTTGCTCACACTGAATGCGCAAGCCATACGGCTCTCCGAATGTCAGCCGGATGCGTTCACGGATATTCCAAAGTCCGATTCCTCTTCCGCCCGATGTTTCAAGCATCCGTTCATCCATGCCGGGGCCGTTATCTTCGACGGTAATACAGACACAGTCCTTCATCTTTTTCGCCTGAAGGCGGATGGCGCACGGCCTTGTAAAAGGCTCAAGTGCGTATTGTATCGCATTTTCCGCCAGCGGCTGGAGCGTCAGTTTCGGAATGAGGCAATGCTTTACCTCATCGTCAATATCCAACGTGAAGTTTAGGCGCTCTTCAAATCGAAACCGCTGAATGGTCATATAGTGAAGAACGATATCCGCCTCCTCCTGAATGGTCACGATATCTTTCTTCATATGTATGCTGTTTCGAAGAAGAAAACCGAGTGATTCCACCATCTTTGAAATTTGCTTTTGCTGATTTGCTTTTGCGAGCCAATTGATGGACTCGAGCGTATTATATAAAAAATGCGGGTTGATCTGGGCTTGCAGCGCCTTCAATTCAGTTTCTTTAATGATGAGCTGTTTTTCCACATTTTCTTCCATCAGCTCGTTAATCCGCTTCATCATGACCGTAAAATGGCGGTTCAGCATGCCGGCCTCATCCTGTGTATGTTCCGGCAGAGAAAGCGATACGCCCGCCTCAATGCCACCGTCCTGCACCGATTTCATTGCGGACACAAGCTGCTCGATCGGCTCCGTGATATTGTTGGCGATTTTCCTTCCGAAAAGCAAAACCACACAGAAAAACAGCAGAAAACACGTGCCAATCACCGTTTTCATAAAGGAAATTTTTTCGAACATCTGATCAAAGGGGATGACGTTATAGTAGCTCCAATTTTGGTAGGATGATTGAAGGAAAGAAATAAAGTAACGTTTGCCATTCTTTTTTATCAAGTCATAACCAGGGTGCTTTAGCGTTTCTTTTGCCGCTTCAGGAACAAGCACAGATGAATGTGCCGAATACACCAAATTCCCGCTTTGGTCAGCGATCATGATGTCTCCGACCGAATCGCCCCAATCCTTTGGCACATCACGGATCATCTGTTTCACATTGACTTGGATCAGCACCATGCCCAAGCTGTTCAAACTCAACTGGTGATAGGATCTGATCTGCCGCGCTGAAATCAGGACAGGATCGGAATCACCGAGCGTCATCCAAAGATTTCTTCCATTTTTCGCTTTGGCTCGTTTAAACACCTCTTCCCGCTCCTGCTTCAAAAGATCTGAAGAACTGCTTCCCGCTGAATACTCTGAGCCGCGGGCATCAATCAAATGAATGGAATCGATGTACTTTTCATCACCGGCATATTCCGCCAGCTGATCCCACAGCTTCTGCTTCATTTGATACTGATCGTACGTATCAACACGGTTTTGCATGCTCAGAATGCGCTGAATCTGTTCGTCCGTAATGATTTCATATGACACATCCTCTATCTTCTTCAGCTCGTCTTCGATCCTTTCAGAAGACATCCGCAGCACCTCCGAGGATTTGCGGTAAATTTGCTCATCATACACATGAAAGGCATACTGCACCCCGCTGTATACAAACAAAAAGGAAATAGCCATAATCAGTGAAAGGAACACAAACAGCTTATCCCTAATTTTCATCCGCCTGTACCAGCCAGCAGCTCTTTTTTTCATGCCGCCTCTTCTTTCTCCTGACGCTGATCCATTGACCGAAACGCTTTAAAGGATAGCTTCGTTAAGATCAGGCTCAGTAAGCTCCCGCTGAAAAATAGCAGAAACGTGACGTGAAACAACACGAGAAACAACACACCGACAGCGCCTGCCGCCATCATGAGCGTCACCGCCGGACGGCTGAAGGCTATCAAAAAGCTGATGCTCAGCACTTCTCTGATTTTCACGTCAAAATGAGAAAACACAGGAAACACATACAGCATAACAAATGCGAAAATCAAGCTGATGCTCAGGAACACATTGACGAGCACAGGCTGATTCATCTGCGCCGCAATCCGCATATCCGCAAACAGAAACAAGCCGGCCGTCACAAGAATAAGCCCGAGAATCTGTGCTGCCCGCCATTCCTTTTTGAACGCCCGAAAAAAAACAGAAAACACCGGGGCATCCGTGTTCCCCTTCGCCCATTCTCTCGTGACTGAAAACATTGCGGCAGTAGCAGGCAGCAGCCCAAACACAACGAGGCCCGCAAGAGAAAATAACAGCCATAGCACATTCAAATAGGCCAGTCTCATCACCCACGTGCAAAAACGATCCAGCCCATTCGTCACACTGTGTATCATCAACATCACCTCCCTGTTTCAGAAAACGCTTTCATTCTAAGTAATAAGTATTTCTCTTTTCGAAAGAAAATTCCTGCCATCCTGTTTAACATTCGACATATGAGAGGTAGCAGGTCTCCTTATCTTCTCCTGTATCGCTGGATGGCCCTATCGATCAAATATCCCGTAACCGCTCCGCCAATCACATTGAATCCAAGCATTCCAAGCGCATCTCCTTCCCAGCTGTGCTGCGCCAGATCGCAAACACACCAGGGACAATCAGTCCGGCCACATCGCCTGCCCTCCCCTTTTAGAAAAAGACAAAAAAGCCTCCTGCAAAGGACGCTTATTCTGCCGAAAGCTCTTTCTCAAACAAATGATACCCGGATGCATCAGCACCCATAAATTCATATCCCATACGCCGATAAAAGGAATGCAAGGCATCGTTATCAGCGACACAATCAAGCCGGATCCTTGTTTTTCCCGGAAAGTATATGTCCGTCTCCGCCCAATGAAGGACGCGTGCTCCAAGCCCCTGTCCCGCAAACCGGCGGCTTACTGCGAGGCGGTGCAAATAAATGGACTCCTCATGCCCATCGTCTCCCCAAAGCGTCTGGTCCCACTCGCTCGGTTCAGGCAGCAGCATCACGACAGCCGCAAGCTCTTCGTCTTTTTTAAACACAAACACATGTCCATTTTCAATTGCCCCCGTGATGTCATGTGTATCTTGCCCTTTCAGCAGTCCGCTCCATTGATTAGAACCCCGATCCCGGAGCCATTCAGCTGTTCGGACGAGCAATCCAGTAATCGATTCTGCATCCTCATAGACAGCCGGACACGCGTAAAATCCATCTGCAATCATTTCGTTCTTCATCTTAAAAGCTGACATAAAGGCCTCCCAATCAAAAAGTAAGCTTGCACACACACCTTGATTATAATGCAGACCAAACAGCAAAAACAGACCATTTTCTTTATATGTAAAAGGGTGTATGAAAGAGAGGCCAATTTGCCCATTAGAAAATCTTCTTTTTATCCCGCTCTTCTTTTAAAATTTCAACCGCTTCCCTGAAGCGCATGGAGTGTACAATTTCACGTTCACGCAAAAAACGCAGGGAATCATTTAAATCAGGATCATCCGAAATATCAATCAGCCATTGATACGTCGCCCGCGCCTTTTCCTCTGCAGCAATGTCTTCGTATAAATCGGCAATCGGGTCACCCTTCGCCTGGATATAGCTCGCAGTAAACGGAACGCCCGCCGCGTTGTGATAAAACAGCGCGCTGTCATGATTCACGTAATGGTCGCCAAGCCCCGCTTCACGCAGCTGCTCCGGCGTAGCGTCTTTTGTTAATTTATACACCATAGTCGCGATCATTTCCAAATGGGCAAACTCCTCCGTGCCGATATCTGTTAAAAGGCCGATGACCTTATCAGGAATCGTATAACGCTGGTTTAAATATCGAAGAGCCGCGGCCAGCTCGCCGTCCGCTCCGCCATACTGCTCAATCAAATACTTTGCCAGCGTCGGGTTGCACGTACTGACCTTGACAGGGTATTGCAGCTTCTTTTCATACACCCACATTCAGGCATTCCTCCTTATACTTGCCACGGCCAAGGCCCTTTCCCCCAATCCCAATCCTTGTCAGCTGGGCTGTTGCCAAACTGCAAGAGCGGTCCGTAAGAGGATTCGAACTGTCTTTTTAAGTCCCTTGAATAGCCGGAATATTGATTGAATTGCTTCAGCGCATCTTCATCATGAGGATGTGTATCCAAGTAAAGACTCAGCTCAACAAGCACAAAATCAGCAGCCTGTATTTGCTCAAGCTGACGGTAATATTCGGCATCAACCCTTTTTGTCATGTGCGTCTCCCCCTCGATAAGGGTTTTCATAAAAATCATAGAGATCCTTCCAAAGGGTGCCTTTCCTCAAAGCCTCCATCGGCGAGAATTGCTCCATATGCTCAGGCTGAAAGGTCATATAGAGATTAGGCGGCGTTCTGTAATATTTCTTCCCTATGGGCGGACAGGGATCAAAACGGCTGTGAAAGGGCGTGTATGATTTGATGGGCGTAAACGGCTGCATATCCTTCATTCCGGCTCCTCCTTTCTCAAAAACAATGACCTTAATAGGTATGAGGAAGGAGACAGGGTTATGACTAAAAGCGTTAATAAGGAAGCTTGACCTGTTCTTCGATCCCAGCGATACGGAGCGGGCCCAGCAGCGTTAAACGCGTTAATTGATTCGCCATAAACAACGGACTGTACTTCATGCCGCTCTCCAGCCAGGAACAAATAACCCCGATATGGGCCGATGTGATATAGCTGACGAGTATCTCTTTCGGCACCTGCAGCGTTTTCTCTGATTCCTCAATCGAAGCAAGCAATTCCTCGTAAATTCGTTTTTGAACAAACTCCGCCATAAGACTTCTGAATTGCGGCAGACCTCTGTCGCTCAGCATCACTTGGAAGTATTCGGCATGTTCATGGATGTACTCAAAAAGCTTCACAAAAGATACAGGCGGATGATCCTCATTAATACTGACCGGTCCGACCGGCGTTTCTGGCTTTACCTGCCGGATCAAATCATCAAGAACCTCTGTCATACTTTGAAACAGAAAATCCTGTTTATCCCGATAATGCAAATAAAAGGTGCCGCGGGTCAGATCCGCTTTTTCGGTAATTTCCTGAATTGTAATCGAATTGACATCTTTTTCTTTCAGAAGGGTGATTAAAGCGTCTCTTAAATATTGGTTTGTTCGTCTGATTCTCGGATCGACTTTGTGTTTTTTAGACATTTTTTTCCTCCCTGTCTAACTTTCATTTTCTTCTGGACAAATCATCCGCAGGTGTCTACTTCTACACATTTGGGCGTTCTCTGTTTATTGACCTTTTCCCAAAATCTACTGTACCATGAACGTACATCTTGTACATGATGTAAAGTAATGAACATTACGTTCAATAATTATTTAACGAAGCTTCGTTACGTAAAATGAGTGCACTCCATCTGATTTCACCATCCGTTATGATAAAGAGAGGAGTCTTTGGCATATGAAAGGAAAAATCGCATTAGAAGAGCACTGGGAATCTCCTGATTTTCCGGCTACAGGAAGCCACAATTTTACTGACGATGAGTATTTCAGCGCTGTCCAAGTACGATTGCAGGAATTCGAGGAACGGATTGAAGACATGGATCGAAACGGAATCCAAACCTCAATTCTCTCATTGACACAGCCTGGTATAGAAGGTATCACTGATCCTGACAGAGCTGTGAATCTCGCAAGGCAAATGAACGATCACGCTGCGGAATTTTTCGTTTCTAAGCATCCTGACCGCTTTAAAGCATTTGCGGCAGTTCCGCTTCAAGATCCTGAAGAAGCTGCGAAGGAACTCGAACGGGCCGTAAACGAGCTCGGCTTTGTGGGTGCCTTGGTCAACGGCTACAGCAACATTGGGGACGAAAACACCGCTCAATATTTAGACGAGCCCCGGGTACGCCCTTTCTGGGAAAAAGCCGCGCAACTGCAGGTTCCCGTCTATCTGCATCCGCGTATCCCGCTGCTGCATCAGCAGCGTATCTATGAAGGCTACGAAGGTCTCCTCGGTTCAGCGTGGGGCTTCGGTTTTGAAACAGCAACACATGCCATCCGCCTGATGCTCAGCGGCCTTTTCGACGAATATCCTGATTTGACTGTCATCCTTGGCCACTTGGGCGAGGGCCTGCCGTTTACATTGCCGCGGGTTGAACACAGACTCCGCCATCAGCGTCCTGAAACCCACGGCAGCCATAAGAAAGCGCCAACTGAATACCTCCGCAAAAACTTTTATCTCACAACAAGCGGTGTGTTCAGAACCCAGGCTTTAATTGATACATTGTTAGAGGTTGGCTCAGACCGCATCCTCTTCTCGGTCGACTATCCTTATGAAACAATGGAAGAAATCTCTTCCTGGTTTGACCAATGTCCAATCAGCGAAACGGACCGGTACAAAATCGGCACTGATAACGCGGCTAAGCTTTTTCAATTCAATCGATAATGAAGAAGACCTTCGGCTCTGCCGAAGGTCTTTTCAACTATAAAGGTGAGAACTTTTTTTATTAGGTAAATACTTACAGACCGATAGGCATCAAACCAAACACTTACAAGAACAAAAAAAGCAGACCATAACAGTCTGCTTACGTTTTATTCACCTAAATCAACGTTATGATACACCTGCTGAACATCTTCCAAATCCTCTAATGCATCAATCAATTTTTCAAACTGCTCCTTCGCATCATCCGGAAGCGTCACTTCACTTTGCGCAAGCATGGTCAGCTCGGCTACTGTAAATTCCTCAACGCCCGCGTTTTTAAACGCCTCCTGCACCACATGGAATTGATCCGGCTCAGCATATACGATCACGCTGTCATCCTCTTCTAAAATGTCACGGACGTCGACATCCGCTTCCATCAGGATTTCAAGCGCTTCGTCAGCTGTTTTGCCTTCCACACCGATAACAGCCGTCGCATCAAACATGTAAGCAACAGATCCGCTCACACCCATGTTTCCGCCGTTTTTCCCGAACGCCGCACGCACTTCCGGCGCCGTACGGTTTACATTATTCGTCAGCGCATCAACGATGATCATCGATCCGTTCGGCCCAAAGCCCTCATAACGAAGCTCATCGTAATTTTCTTCCGCTCCGCCCTTCGCCTTCTCAATCGCACGTTCAATGATGTTTTTCGGCACGCTGTAAGTTTTCGCGCGCTCAAGCACAACCTTCAGCGCCTGGTTGGATTCCGGATCAGGCTCGCCCTGCTTCGCCGCCACGTAAATCTCACGGCCAAACTTCGCATAAATCCGACTCGTATTCGCGTCCTTAGACGCCTTCTTCTCTTTAATATTGTTCCACTTACGGCCCATGATGTTCCACTCTCTTTCATATATATCAATCTAAATACTGTTATTCACTTTATCCATTATACCTCAAATGGTTTGGTTGTTTCGAGTGTCTTGCGTTAGAAATAGAAGGAATGCCGTGATGTGGAAAGTCGAACGTCTTCCGTAAAGGAAGAAAAAGCCCTAGCTAAGGGCTTTCTTCTTCTGATTACTCATAAGATTGTAAGGGGAATGATCGAGATGCGTCGTATTTCGATCTGTAGATTCCTTAAATCCACCGGACTGCGTCAAGAAAGGAAACGAAATGCTTCCGAAAACTAGCGTAACAGCAAGGCACATCATCACTTTTTTCTTAATAAACATATAAACACTCTCCTTTTAAAATATCTTCCTGGGCTTTCAGCACTTTCCGATAAAACGCAGCAGCGTGTTCAAAAAGACAGCGGCTTTCAAAAACAGCGGCTGCACTCCGGGCACATGCTTCAATGTACGCGTGCAGGTTCTTTTTTTCGAAATAGCTTAAAAGATCATGAATTTTCCGTTCGTCAACAACCTCTTTGTACACTGCCTGCAAGAACAGATACAATTCTTTATAAAGGTTGTGGGACCTCGCATTTGGATAGGCTGTAATATGTTCTAATCCTTCCTCTATGAACTGAAACGCCTTCTGTGTTTGGCCTGCCTTACATAATGTCCAGCTTAATCCAAACAAGACTTTCGGAAGCAGATCAGGGACTTTCTCTCTGCTTATTTTCGCAGCTTTTTGGAAATGTTCTATAGCCATATGATCGTCTCCTGATCTGTCATAGCTGTTCGCGATGTTCAATAGAGAAATGGCGATAAACCGGTCGTTTTGAATGTCCATGGCCAATTCCAGCGCCTTTTCTAAATGCGGGAGCGCTTTATCATAATGTTTGAAATCATCATAGTTGCCGGCGATCACAAACAAGCTTTGTATCGTTCTAACGCTGTATAGGGGATGGTTTTGATAAATGTCTAAGGCTTGAAGAATATGATGCATCGACACATGGGTTTGCTTCATATGGTAGTACGCTTCTGCCACTTTAAAATGGAATTCCGCTTTCTCAATTTCATCTGACACAAACGGCAGTTCTTTCTCCGCCTCGCGATAATACCCGATCGCTTCTACATATTCTTTCTGATCAAATTCATACATGCCGCGGAAAAACAAAGAGTAGTATTTCAAAAGGCCTGTGAGTTTTTTCTGAGGAGTTTCAATTGTTTCCAAAAGCTCTGTCACTGTAGGGCGATTCCCGTATGTTTGTACCGGCTCCAAATAATCCAGCATCAGCTGGTGCCGAAAACACATCAGAGAATAATAGATCAGCAAATCCTGATCCTCTTCCATCTGCTGAATGTCCTGCTCCACCTCCGCTTTCAGAACCTCAGCATCCGGAACACTGAACTGGCGAATCATCTTGTACCATTCATTAATCTTAACACCAACACGCGAAGACGGTATGGCTTGACTCAACGGCTTCCCTCCTTCTCTGTGAGATATGTCATATTCTATCAATCCCAAATTTTGAAAACAATATGAAAGGAAGAAATTGTTTTTTCATCCTGTCAATTTGCTTTTCTTCGCAAAAAAAGCCCCTTTAGGCAAGGGTCCATGTCATTTTACTTGTAATACGCCATTCAGCCATTCACTCATCGAAACGATGTCAAATACAAAAAAGAAGCTTTTCCAGCTTCTTTGATCCTGTTTCGCCCAGCTACTAAGCTGTTAAAAAGGGGTTGTCCTTAGTCTTACCCATTTACCTTGAGCGTTTTCTTCAACCTAACGGCTACCATCTCTAAAAGGACAGCAATGGCTAAAATAAAGTAGGTGATGGAGCCTATTTCTCTAATATCCTGATAAAAATTGCTCGCCATAAACATATCAAATCCGATACCGCCTGCACCCGCAGCTGCGCCCATTGCGACAGCGACCGCAAAATTGATTTCAAACCGCAGAAACGTCCATGAAATCATATAAGTGAGAGAAGAAGGGATTACGGCTTGAAAGATAATCTGCCACCAGTTCGCTCCGCTCGCTTGAAGTGCTTCTATCACCCCGTTATCCAGTTCTTCAAAAGACTCTGAATAGGCCTTCACCAAATAGCTGATTGAATGAAATGTCATACCGATGACAGCAGCAACACTTCCCAGACCTGCCGCTACAGCAAAAATCAGCACCCACAATACTGTCGGAACAGCTCTTATAAAAGCAACCAATCCTTTCATAACCGTGGAAATCCGTTTATTGGTTAAGTTTTCAGCAGCAAGCAAGCCTAAAAACAAGGCGATGACTGCTCCGAATACCGTGGTCAAAAAAGCGAGACATAGTGTCACAAAAACGCCGTAAAGGGCATCAGTAAACGTTAAATGGTCAAGATGAGGCTCAAAAAACATAGCTTTCAAGTTAGCAAAAGTGGCAAGGACCGCTTCCCCAACATTCAGTTCTTTATAGTCAAAACTGCTGAATGCATATACCGTGAGCAATGCTAGAATAAGAAGGGTGCCTCTTATAACCACCGTTGATTTTGTCATTGTTTTGATTTTTATTTTTTTGGGCAGCGGGGATGTAAGCACCTGGTTTGATTCGTCCATTTGTTCGTTTGAATCCATTACAAAATCACCCTTCTTACATAATTCGATAAGGTTTCAATCAATAAGATCGTTACGATAATGACGACCACCACTAATGAGGCGATATCATAG
The DNA here is from genome assembly GCF_026796395.1 of Bacillus sp. T17B1. NCBI lineage: Bacteria > Bacillati > Bacillota > Bacilli > Caryophanales > Bacillaceae > Bacillus > Bacillus sp. T17B1. The sequence goes on along the minus strand of NZ_JALAYA010000012.1, from coordinate 19,354 downwards.
TTGAGGCTCTTGTAGTACAGGTTAAAGGTAAATCCTATGCCTGAGCCCGTCAGCAGCCCAATCAAGGTCGCACTCCTTATATTTGTCTCGATCATAAACAAAATCCAGCTGATCATCTGCGGCAGGCTCGACGGAAGCACCGATTGGATGATGATTGGAAAATAACCCGCTCCAGTCGATTGCAGCGCCTCAACAGAGCCTCCGCTCACCTCATCAATCGTTTCCACAAAAGCTCTTGTCAAAAAGCCGAACGAGCCAAAAAACAAAGCAAAATAACCAGTCAATGAACTCTGGCCAAACGAGAATAATAGGATCATGGCCCACGCCGCCACATCAATATTTCGAAAAATAGTGGCGATGCCTCTGCTGATACGGCCAAAGAACACATTCACCCTCATTGTGTCGGAGCCTAAAATCGCAAATAACAGAGCAAATATGGCCCCTGTTGTGGTTGCTGCAATCGAGACAAGCAATGTCTCGATGAGCATCTCCATGATATCCGGCAGTTTCGCTAACGACTCTTTCGTCGGGTAGAAGTTTCCCACCCCCCATTCGACGGCTTTAGGAAGAGAGGCAAAACCTTTAATAACATTGAATTCGGTAATGATAATCGCTAACAATGTAACGACGCCTACGATAAAAACAGTGCCTAATGTACTGCGTCTCTTTTTTGCAAAGATGTTAGCTTGCATGGATGCCTCCTATATCAAAAATAAGATCCTCAGCTTCTGAGCCGTAAATACTCTGAATATCCTCTTTCGTAATGTTTTTAGGCGAACCATGATACACAACCCGGCCCCGGTTGATTCCGATAATTTGATCTGAGTACTTCATAGCTACGTCTACTTGGTGAAGATTGACGAGAACGGTTATGCCCATGTCAGTTGAAATGTTTCTCAAATGATCCATGATGATCTTTGCAGAATTAGGATCTAGTGAAGCGATGGGCTCATCGCATAGAAGCATGCGGGGATTTTGAATCAAGGCACGGGCGATTCCCACTCTCTGCTTTTGTCCACCACTCAACTGGTCACTCCGGTTGTAAATGTGTTCTTCCAAACCAAGAACTTGCAAAATCTTAACGGCTTCTTCCTTTTCATCTTGACTGTACAGGCCGAAAACCCCTGCCAAGGTGGATTTTTTTCCTAAGTTGCCGTGAAGGGTGTTTTCAATTACACTCAAGCGGTTCACTAAGTTATAGTGTTGAAAAATCATCCCCATTTTTGTTCGGATTTTTTTTAAGTCCCTCTTCCTTAGATTCGTCACATTGATGTTATCAAAGGTTATGTCTCCGCTGCTTGCATCAATCATGCGATTAATGCAGCGAAGGAGAGTCGATTTCCCTGCTCCTGATGGACCGATAATTGAAACGAACTCTCCTTGATTGACAGAGAAGGAAACATCTGACAACGCCAATTGATCCTCGCCAAATCGTTTGGATACTTGATTCACTTCTAATAAGGCTGACATAGTTTACATCTCCTTGTTCGTTATTCATTATTTGGAAAGTTCGCGAATCGGGTTAAACCAAGAGTCATCGACTTCTACTAAACGCTCATCCCCTTTTTTCGTGAATAACCCTGTAAACTTGGAATCCTCTGGCACGAAAACTTTTTCGTTATTTGTCACCGCATCAGATGTTAATATGTCTACAAGTTGGGCTTGGAGATCTTTATCCACATTCTCAGAGTTAATGGCAAATGGCGCGTTAAGCACAGGAGTAGCGGAAATGAGGGAAAATTCTTTCCCGACAACTGTATTAAATGGTTCTGCCGCCCCCTCTTTTACTTTATAAACCGCTCCGGGACGATTCTCTTCCCCTTCCGCCAACTCTACATAAGTGTCTACACATGAATCACAGAACGCAGCGACATCCGCTTTGTTTGATAACAGGTTGACTGCAGATCCTTGGTGAGAACCTCCATATAATACCTCGCTAAAAAACTGGTTTTTGCCGCCTTGCAGCAAATCCTCTGCCTTCAAGCTCTTAAACTCATCCTTTTTGCTGAAATAATCCACGATGCCTTGCGATGGAACCTTGAACCCAGAAGTGGAACTGTTAGATACGAAAGAAAACTTCTTACCCTTAATGTGGTCAATCGAAAATTCGTTACCATTCTTATATTCATCCACATTACCTTTATTGACAGCCAGCCAGCTGTAATAAACCGCATCCTCTAAAGTCCCGGACTCACCAGATCGAACGACGAGAGGAAGAACCTTTTCATTTTTATTATGTGCTTCTATGTAACCCTGCGCGCCTAAGAAAGATATATCCGCATTTCCATTGGCGATTGCTTCAATTGCGACAATATAGTCTGTTGTCGTTTGATGTTTGACCTTTTTGCCTGTTTTCTCCTCAATAATCTTTCCTATCTCATCCCGTGCTTCTGTAAAGTCTGACCCAGATTCATTGGGAAGCCAAGCCATCGTAAGCGTATCCTTTTCAGCACCTGCTCCTCCGGCAGAAGATGAACAACCTGAAAATACGACGAGTATAACTAAAGTAAGCAAAGCTAAAAACGTCCTTTTCATCATCAAACTCCTCACTCTTATTTATTTCATACTTTGATACTAGCAAACGAATATCAATCTAAGATTAATTTGGCATAAAGATTGTAAAGAGTTGGTAAAAGCAGTGCAATGTAATCAGTCAGTCATTAAGAATACTGTGTCAGCTCTGACAACAAACCGTGTGCCTCTTACAATGATTGCGCAACATACGCTCAGATATCCGTTTCCCCTGTCTGTAAAATATGACTAATAAAAAAGACCTATGTCCGCAACACATATACGTTGCGGCATAGGCTCTTCGTTTATTCCATATACGTATTCACCAGCTCGTAACAGCACTCTTTCGCCCACTTTTCTCAATCTCATTACTTTATTGACAGGTTCTAATGAGCCTCCTTCTTCTTTGTTATCCTGATTTTTTGTCTATAGGCATTGCTCCATGCGCAAAGCATCTATGTTTTAAGCAATTAGTAACACAGCGTCAACCTCATTCTATTGATCTAACATTGATAATTATAGTTGTTATCTATCCTTTGATAGTCCAAGGTGTATTGGTGGTCTGTATATTCCGCTTTTACAGAAGCAGAAAGAGACTGAATACACTCAATCAATCACAACAAAATCCTGAACCTTCACCTGTTCCTCAGGCAAATCAAACTGAAAAAGCGGTTCCTTAGAATGAATATCAAACACACCCACATACCCGCCAATGCTCTTTTTATGCTCTTCCTGGGCAACAACATACAGTTTATTCCCCTTAAACTTTGCATCCATATAAGGGAATTTTAAGCCGTATGTGCGAAAAGAAAAGCCCTTCCCATACTCAAGCAGGTTCGCTTCCCCCTCTTTGTCTTCGTACGTCACATAAAAATGGCCGCTTTCTTTGTCATAGTACACGGTATCAGCATATTCAAGATCATCAGAATAAGAAATATACTTCGTCTTCCATGCCCCTTTTTCAACCACAGTCAGTTCATGCTCCGAGCTCGCGACAATAAAATCGGCTGAGTCTGCGAATTTATCCCCATACGAGGCTAAACTTAAGGTCTCAATGATTTCCTCTGTGTTTCTGTCGATCACGTAAATTGCCATGCCTTGAATGACATAAATATAATTCTCGTCACTCGCCCCCATCGTGACAAGTGAAGGCAAGGTGAGGCTATATTCCTTTTTCATTTTTTTATCGTTTATATGGATGTCATTCCCCGTCGTATCAACGTTATAGGCCTTAACAGAAACATCCTTCCCCTCATACCAAAACGCAAATGGATCTGACAGCGGATGCTCTCTGATCACATCCTTCTCCAGCTTGTAATAAAACGGCTCGTGCTCCGCTAATAACAAAATGTCTGTTGATGCGTCAGATTTCGTTTGAATGTAAGGCACATCCGTCACCTTGAACGTGCGCCTATTAAATCTTTCGCCTGTTGAGGTTGAGAGCAGCGTGCTTTCTTTTACGAGAGGGTTGGAATAGATAAAAAAGATGCGGTCTTCTTCGGGATGAATGGCGGGAGCTTTGACAGAAATATTGTCTTTATTGTGTAACTGAACATACAGAGCAAACAGGATGATGCATACCATTAACCCTAATAAACCGAATGTAATGCCTTTTTTCTTCATCAAAACGCTCCTTTACCTGTCTATCAATAATCATTTCGACTATGCTTACACAATCCCTCCATGAATAAAGATCCATGCCAAATGACTCATTTTTCCACCGAAACATGTTCTCACACCCACCCTTATCCCGCACCGTGGTAAAATTTTGATATTGAGTGTAAAAAAGAAGGGAAATGGTCATGAAAGTATTTGAAGCGAAAACACTGCTTTCGGAAGCGAGAGACCGCGCGAAAGAGTACAAAGAACTAAGAACGCAAATGGTCAACTTGAGAAAAGCGTTAAAAAGCGTCGCGGATCTCAGTGACAGCGAATTCTCAGGAAAAGGCGCAAGCAACATCAAAGCCTTCTACCACGACCACGTCGGCGTCACCGACCAATGGATCGACTATATCGACATGAAAATCGCATTTTTCAACAGCATCGCCGGAGCCGCCGAGGACAAAGGCCTCTCTGACGCATACATCGAAGAATCCTTCCTGGAGCACGAATTGGCAAACGCCCATAAAAAATCAAAGTCCATCATGTCCGAACAGAAAAAAGCGATGAAAGATATCCTGCACGATATCAATGACATCCTCCCGCTCGACCTGTTTTCAACAGAAACCTTCAAAGACGAGCTGGCTGATGCCAATGACAAACGCAAAAAAACACTGGAAAAATTGGACGCCTTGGACGAAGACCTAAAGACAGAATACGCCCTGTCAGAACCAAACGAACAATTTATCAAATCCGACTTCCAAAAGCTCCAAGAAGCAACAGGCAAAGGCAAAAACGCAACACCCATCCACTACAACGCCAAGGCGTACCGTGAGAGTGACATACATAAGAAAAAAGGCGACATTGAAAAGCGGACGGATGCTTACTTGAAGATTAAGAAAGAGGAAGCGAAGGAACGTGAGATTGAAAAACTGAAAGAAAGACTGAAAAACTACGATTATGCAGATGCTGATGAATTCTACGAAATGGCAAAAACAATCAGCTATGAAAATCTGACAGCAGAACAGCAAAGATACTTCATCCAAATTGAAAACACGCGTGAGCTTGAAGCAGGCTTCAAAGGGGTTGCCGTCGGCCTTTACGATTCAGGAAAAGACGCGGTCACAGGTCTGTGGGATATGGTCACAGATCCGGGCGGAACCGTTGAAGCCATTACAGGAGCGGTGGCTCACCCGATCAAAACGTATGAAGCCATTTCAGCGGCAATCGAAGAATCATACCAAAAAGACATGGTGAATGGTGACACCTACTCAAGAGCAAGATGGGTGTCATATGCGGTTGGCACTGTTGTCACATCAGTTGTCGGCACAAAAGGCGTTGGCGCCGTCTCCAAAACAGGCACAGCCGCCAAAGTGACGGCCAAAGTCAAAACAGCAGCAAGCAAATCTGCAACAGCCCAAAAAGCCATAACGGTCTCAAAACAAACCGTTGATCACATCAAACAAAAAGTAAACACAGGCATAGAAGTATCAAAAAAACACGTCAAAACCAAGTTAAATCAAATCGGAGATCTCACACTTGCGGATATTCTCCCCTATCATCCCCGTCACGATTTAGTGCCGGCAGGCGTTCCTTACAACGCAGTCAACGGGGTCACACTTAAAGAAGGACTGCAAAAATTCGCCAAGGTCATCCTTCCGAAACCATACGGAACGTCATCAAGCGGAAGACGAACTCCAGCGCCACATGTACCGCCGGTAACAGTCAAATACGGCGAGCATTTCGCACGATGGAGCAGAAAGAAAGTACTGAAGCCGAATGTCATCTATAAAACAAAAGAAGGCTACACGTACACGACTGACAACTATGGTAGAATTACAAGTGTCAAAGCAGACTTACAGCTGGGAGAAGCAAAACGAAACCAATATGCACAGACGAATGCTGGAAAGCCCCAAGACCGAAAGCCTGACGATGACGGCGGCCATTTAATCGCCACCCAATTCAAAGGCTCAGGCCAGTTCGACAATATCGTGCCGATGAATTCTCAGATTAATAGGAGCGGCGGCAGATGGTATGAAATGGAGCAGGAATGGGCAAAGGCTCTTAAAGAAGAACCTCCCGAAACAGTTAGTGTGCAAATAGAAAATGTATATCAAGGCGATTCATTGAGACCAACTTTATTTAAAGTAAAGTATAAAGTTGGTGACGGCAGATATAAAAATATGACAATAAGAAACCAAGCAGGAGGTTGATATTATGGAGACAGAAAAAATGGGCCAATTATATCAAAAAATAGCAGAACAAATTAATGAAATGATTCCAGCAGAATGGAATAAAGTTGCTCTATATGCAGAGATTTTAGATGACTCTAGAGAAGTATACTTTTTCTTTAATACAAAAAATAGTGAAGATTTCATTTATTCACATGATATTCCGGCACATTATCAAGTAAGTGAACAAATTTATGATGACTTGTTAATCGAACTACAAGATTTATTTGATGAACTAAGGGATGAATGGAAAGCGAATAACTCAGATGTCTGGACTAACCTTACACTCAAGCTAGAGCATACCGGAAAGTTTTCAATTGACTATGATTATGATGATGTTATTGCATCAGAACTAAACGGTACTCAACGTCAAGTTGTTTGGGAATATAACAATTTAGGTTTGGTTCCTACAGGTAAGAAAAACAGGGAGTTCTTGGAACGCTATCTCAATTCGGAAGAAGAATAAGCAATGATCAAAAATAGTTCAGCTCTTCACTGCTGGGCTATTTTTTATAACTAGGATTTCTCGACGACTGAGGTGAAAAGATTGGAAACTAAAAAATGCAAGATTTGTACCAGATTATTAGTGAGAAATTAAATGACATCATACCTTGTGAATGGACAATAATTTATCTTTATGCAGAAGTATTAGATGATTCCACAATGGTTCTTTTTCACTTCAGAACACCAGAAAATAATCAAATTATTTATTCACAAGATATACCTAGCCATTACAACGTAAGCAAGGATATTTTCAAGACGTTGTTAAGAGAACTAAGAGAACTTTTTGAAGAATTAAGAACTGAACACAGAAATAATAATGATGATGTTTGGACTAACCTTACACTAACATTGGATCGTAGCGGAGAATTCCAATTAGATTATAATTATGATGATATTTTAGCATCAGAATTAGATGGATATAAAAGAGAGAAAAATGTCCCTCATACGGAACCAATTTGATTTAATTTTCTGGAGCAATGAAGATTACATAGCCGAGCAATTGTAAGAATTGCTCTAACCTATTTAGAATGGTAGTCTAGTCATGCCAAACAGATATAGCAAATCTCCATTAAAAAGAAAATTAGTCAATTTGCTTGGAGGTTGTATAGTATTATATTCAAAAAGGCACTATTACTAGTGCCTACTCGCATAAGGATTTAATAAATAATTATTTTTCTTTAATAACAAAGATCGTAACATTTCCTTTGTTAGTTTTCTAAGATGTTTTTAAATAGTGATCATACATACAGGTGACCAAAATATTTTATTCAATAAATCCGTATCTACCTTTATTATCATTTCTAGTAAATTCAATAAAGTTAATATTACTTATAAGTTTCTGTTGAGGTTTTTTATTCTCCAGCACTATAATCTGATTATCTATTTTTGATAAATATTCATAAAAATTATTTTGAATCTCTTCTGGAATTTTCCCATCATCTTCAGGAACATCCAATTCTTTATATGTTGTCAATGGGGAATCCAGAATAATCATCCCGGTATGTGGTAAGCTGTTCTTAAAACAATATTTCATTAATCCTATAATAAATGCACTAAAGGCAATTGCTCTATAACCTTTCCCATATACACTTCTCTTTTTTTCAGATATTATGATGTCATAGCTTCCTAAATCGAACTGAACTTTAGTATCCGGGAACATCCATTCTTTAAGTATTTCTTCAATCTCTTTACACAATTCTTTTGTGTAAATATCCAGAGAAGTTTCTTGTGCTTTTTCGGGTGATATCTTTTTACCTTTACTAGATGATTCTATTTCTACTTTTTGCTTTTCCAACTTTATTAAATTTTGTTTTAAGAAGTTCAGTTGATCAATTTTACTTTGCTTCGTTAATATCTCACCCAATTTATTACTAATTTTATTAAGATTTGGTTGCAGTTCTTCTTCTATTTTTTTGTTAATTTGATCATATTGCTTAGAAATTTTGGCTTTTTTTTGTTCTACATTATATAATTCGTCTTTAATATTATATAAAGTATCCCTCAAATCTTTTTTATGTTTTTTAATTTTACTAATTTCAATATTTACAGCTTCAAACTTTATATTAGACTCTGTTAAATGCTCTTGATGTTCTTCCCCTTCTCCGTTGATTAAGTTTAAATCTTGATGGCATAAGGGACACCGTTCCATTTGTAACTGGTTAAAGTAATGTTTACCTTCTGATAAAAATATAAGTCTTTCCAAATCAGAATTGTACTGACTTTCTAATAGTGAAAATCGAGCAATTAACTCTTGAATGGAGATTAACTTCGCTCTATAGCTTTGTAGTTCATTCCAATATGAATTCCTTTGAATTGTTAGATTTTCTATTTTCTTGGTTATGTTATTCTTAACGGAAGTTAATGAATTAATTTCTTCTAAAAGTTCTTGAGAATCAATACCTAATGTTTCTAATACTTGTAACTCCTCTTCACTGTCACTAATTAACTTTTCTAATAATTCTAATTTCGCTTTTGAATATGTATTGTCTTGTTCTGATTTCTGCCCTTGCTCCAATGTACTATCATCTTTATTAGAAATAATAAATTTAAAAATTGATTTCTCTTTAGTTTTTGCCTGGACTTTATCTGAAAATATTGGAGATTCTTTAGAAATTATTCTAACTTCGTCTACCATTACCAGATGGTTTAATCCTCTATAGCTAAATCTTTCTACATTATTTTTAGCATTTTTTTTAATCTTATATTCAACATTTGGAAATCCACACAACGATAATAAAAATTTGGATACGCTATTTTTTGCTGCATCTGTACTACCTAGTGTTGTAAATTTGCTACCCTCTTCTATTTTATCTATCTCACAATCATATTTTTTAAAGCTTCCTCCGACTAATTCTCTTTGAAGAGTAAAAACTTCTCCGGAGTATGTTTTTATTTGCATTCTAATTAAGTAATATCCTTTAATTTCAATTATTTCATCAGGTTGATTTTTTCCACCTAACATATAGTTTATACACTGAAAGATATATGACTTTCCTGTTCCTGTTGGTCCGTAAATAACATTTAGCCCTTTATCAAGAGTTATAGATGATCTTTTATCTTCTCCAACCAATTCTAACTTTGTTATATAAAATCCTAATTTCATTCTTCTTCACTCCCAAATAGAAATTCATACTTAAATTCTCCTCCCCATTCAATTAAATTAGATTCAACATAATCCCTTAAATCATCGTCCGAGTAACTAGAGAACTTCTCAATAACCCATTGTGCATTTTCTTTTAATTTTTCCAAATATGTTGAATTAAATAGTGCAAGAAAAGGCTTAGTCAACTTAGAAGCTCTAAATGAAATTCCTGAATTATCGTAAACTATATCTAAAAGGCTTTTACTATACATTAAATTTAGACCCTTTTGCAGTACTTTTCTTCTTATAAGAAGTTGACTTGATCTATAAGGCAAATTAGGATGAATCGAAGGAGGCCCCTTCTCTACATCACCAGAATGAATTATAAAGTAATCATAAATTAATAAACGTTGTACATCGATACCCTTTGGTTCTATAGCTGAAATAATAACTAAAGATCTTAAACCAATTTCAAAAGGGGTATTAAAGGCAATATTATCTTTATCATTTTTATTTGTATCCATATTAAAATTCACACCCAACTAAACATTCTATCATTAACTAAATGGTGACAAATACCATTTAGGTCATTACCTTTAAGTTTTGATTCTAGAGGATAATTACGTACAGGCAAATTTCTAGCAATCTTACATACTTCCTTAACCTTTGCGTATCCATCTACATGAAAACTCTCTACCTCATCTATAATTCCGTCATGCACTTCAGCTTTTAAATCTTCAAATGCATTTGTTCCGTCCGGTAAAATGTCTCTCTCAAACAGCCTCAATGATTCAGCTTCATAGAAACATTTACGTTGCCTGTTAAAATGATTATGTTCCGTAACATAGTTTTTTAACTCATTAATTGTTTTAAGCTCTATTTTATGATGACTAGAGTAAGCTTCTAAAAGTTTTTTAACATACGTCACTTCTATTTCCTCAATACTTTCAGGGGGCGTAAATGATTGAGGGCGTGATGGTACAATTCCCCCAAATCTATAATAATGATACCTAGTCTGTGAATGTTGTTCTATTAATTCTTGAGGGTCAATATCCTTTATAATTGAAAAGTCAAATTCCTCAACATATTTCTTGAATTCTTCTTCTAGAACAACTTCTTCTTTTGCAGTAATACTCTTTCTGCATACCTTATCCCAATCTTTACAAAGTTTCTCTTTAAATCTTTTGGGACTATCTATTAACTTACTCAACTGTGGACCTGCACCTTTCGGAGAAACAAAATAATAATTTTTAGGAACTTTGAATTCTCCTTTGAATGTGTAATAACACAATTTTCCGATTTCTAATAATGCTGTTTGAGGAGTTAATGGCTTATCGTAGTGTTTACATTGATAATTATCCCATTCTGCCCCTTCATCTTGAGTATACTTAATGTATGCAACAACATCTCTGCCCATATCTCCTGCTCCACTACTCCGTCTAACCTTTTCATATTTATTTCCAAGGTAATCTATTGCCCACTCTCTTACCAAATCTTCGAAGTCATCTTCGGATATCATTTCCAACCGTTTAATAGGCTCTACTGCCTTACCATAAAGTAAGTCAAGATTAGTAAGCTTTCTTTCCACTTTAGGTGCGCTAATTGCGTCTAATATATCTGACTCTTTTTTACCCATCTATACCAACCTTTGAAAATTAATTTAATGATAAAATCCAATTAATTTTGGGATACTATTCTACTAAATATTATACAGTTTTTTCTCATTACAACAACTCGCTTATTCAATCCGTTCATAAACTTCTAGTAATGTGGGACACTGATAACTTTCCAATACAATCCAACTAAACTGTTTCAGTAAGAATTGCCTGTACGTAGTAACATTTCTCCTGAAAGAGATTCTTATGACAGACTGCAGATGACTTGTTAAATAATTATGTGATCATAAAGATCCGTTACAATTCTCAACTGCCGTTTTCAATCAATGGCAAAAGTGGTGTAAAAAGTGGAGGAATGGAAGTCCTTGAATCCAAAATAAGGTGATTTGCAAGCTTGTATTCGTTAAACTAAAGTAGATGGAAGTTTTTTTCTCGATAGATAAAATTTCTATTTTTAAAGGGGAATATATTTTACTTATTCAAATGAAAGCATTAAAGAGATTTAAAAAGAACGGAATTTTCACACTTTTTTTGCGGCATCATCGGGTCCAGCTGAATTGTTTAGTAGTTTTATCATAATATAGGAGCCTTCCTCTCAAGAAAGGCCCCCTACTCACTGTTACATCTTTGTTTTATCTATCTCTCAAGCACAGCCACACACTCCACATGATTCGTATGAGGAAACATATCCACAGGCTGCACTTCGAGCGTCTGATACCCTCCATCCTCAAGCACCCGCAAATCCCTTGCAAGCGTGCCAGGATTACAGGACACATACACCACCCGCTTCGGCTTCATCTCCACAATCGTCCGCAGGAGGGCTTCGTCACAGCCTTTTCTTGGCGGGTCGACGACAAGCGTATCGGCCGTGATGCCTTCTTCATACCACTTTGGAATCACGGTTTCCGCTTCACCGACCGCGAACTCTGCGTTTGTGATGCCGTTGAGCTCAGCGTTTCGTTTCGCATCCTCAATCGCTTCCGGCACAATTTCTACACCGTACACTTTTTTCGCTTGCTTCGCCAGAAATAGAGAAATTGTTCCGATGCCGCAGTAGGCGTCGATGACGGTTTCTTCGCCTTGCAGCTCCGCATACTCAAGCGCTTTGTCGTAGAGCACTTTGGTTTGCTCCGGATTGACCTGATAAAACGATCTGGCGGAGATGGCGAATTTGACGTCTCCGATGAGGTCGTAGATGTATTCTTCGCCCCAGATGACGTTTGTTTCGTTTCCGAAGATGACGTTTGTTTTGTTCGGGTTAATGTTTTGCACGATGGATTTGACATGCGGAAATTGTGCTGTGATGTCTTCAATGATCTTCGCTTTGTGCGGGAAGTCGTTTGTTCTTGTGATGAAGACGATCATCATTTCACCCGTAACGACGCCGTATCTGACCATGATATGGCGGAGCCAGCCTTTATGGCGTTCTTCGTTATAGGCTTTGACACCGTATTTGGCGCAAATGTCTTTGACGGCTTGGACGGCTTCGTCATTTTTGGATTGCTGGATCAGGCAGGCGCTCATGTCGATAATGTCATGGCTTCTTTGCTGATAAAATCCGGCGACGAGTCCGCCTTCCCGTTCTCCTACCGGCACCTGTGCTTTGTTTCTGTAGTTCCAAGGGTCTTCCATGCCGAGTGTCGGGTGCACGGTGACGTTTGACAGGTCCAGCTTGCCGATCCGTTCTAAGACGTCTTTGACTTGTTTTTGTTTAAACAAGAGCTGGCCTGCGTAGGTCATGTGCTGAAGCTGGCAGCCGCCGCATTGCTTGTAGATCGGGCATGGGGCGTCCGTTCTGTGCGGGCTTTCTTCCTTCATCTCGATCAGGCGGCCAAAGGCGAAGCCTTTTTTGACGCGTGTCACTTTGATTTGGGCTTTTTCCTCAGGCAGGGCGTTCGGCACGAAGATCGGGAAACCCTGTACCTTCGCAACACCCGCTCCTTCGTGTGTCAAATCCTCAAATGTCACGTCGTAGTATTCATTTTTTTCTACTGGGGGTTTCATTTTCATCTATAATCACCTCTTGTTTTAAGCGAAAGAAAAACTTGGCCTGTACAAGCCAAGTTTTTTAGTCATCCAGCTGTTCCGCTTTCTCCTTCGGCATGACGACGTGAATATGTCGGTACAAATTCACGAATTCGCCCGGCAGCATGCCGCCGTACTCGCCGTCCAGGTTCAGCTGCATCTTTTCTGATACATTGACTTTCACGCGGTTCGCTTTTGTATAAATAATGTGCTGGTCGTTGATGTGTTCGCCGCGGAGCGCCATCGTTGCGACCCTGATAAATTCAGCAAGGTTTGCTTTCTTGAGTATCATCAAGTCAAACATGCCGTCATTCAGGCTGGAATCCGGCGCGAGTTTTTCGAACCCGCCGACGGAATTTGTCAGCGTGACCAAAAACAGCATGATTTCACCTTGAAACAGCTTGCCGTCATATTCAATCTCGACTTCTGTCGGGCGAAGTGAAGGCAGCATTTCCATTCCCTTTAAATAATAAGCAAGCTGGCCGAGCATCGTTTTCAGTTTGCTTGGCACATCGTACGTCAGCTCCGTCAGACGTCCTCCCCCGGCGATATTAATAAAATACTGGCCGTTCACCTGTCCGATATCAATCGGACGGGCAGCACCGTTAATGACCGTATCTGCCGCTTTTAATATATCCTCGCGCGGAATATTGAGCGCTCTGGCGAAGTCGTTCGTTGTGCCGACAGGAATGACACCAAGTGTCGGACGGTTGTCTAAAGGCGCAAGTCCGTTGACGACCTCATTGATCGTTCCGTCCCCGCCTGCTGCAACAATTAAGTCAAACTCACGCAATGCCGCTTCTTTGGCAGCGTGCGTTGCGTCTCCGGCGCATGTCGTGGCATGGGTGGAGGTTTCATAGCCGGCTTGTTCAAACTTTTGCAGGACCTGGGCAAGTTGCTTTTTAAAGCTCTCCCGTCCCGAAGTCGGATTGTATATTATGCGTGCACGTTTCATTATCTCATCATCCTACTTAAGAGTATCCGATCCATTTTTACACTAACAACCTTTAATTATACTATGAGTTAAAAAAATCGCAACAAAATGTACATAATCTTACAGGTAAAAACGCACAAAAGCCCCAGCAGAGCTGAGGCTTTTGTTTTTTACTCTTCTCCCGTTCCCGGTTTTTTCTTGCGGAACTTCGCCAATACTTCGTATACGATTGGCACGATCAAGAGTGAAGGATTCATGAACTACTTAATGGAATCAAACAACATCGAAAATGCAATTGCTGTGAAAAAGCCTGACTGTCTTCACCTTTATAAAGACGACAATAACACTCAAGGTGGGTTGCATAGCATTTGTCAAGGCCACCGGCCGAAAAGACAGGAAAGCAAGAGGATCATCAATAGTTGCTTATTACCAATTCAATGAGAAAACACTGCGCCAATTCGAATTCCCGCAAATTTTATTGGGTACTTTGACAAAATGGAAACCTCTATAGTAAGCGTAAAAAACTGCTTTTATTTGTTTTTTGCTCTTTTCTCTTTAATGATGCTGAAAAGTACTAAGATAATGACACCTGCACACACAATATAAAATAAAAAATTAGTCACGGGATTTTCAATATTTTTAAGAAGAAATATTAATCCTATAATTACTATTGGTATGGCCCAGGTTAACCATTTTATTACCTTAGGGTTTGGTTCGCTGTTTCCTTCAGATTTCATAATTACCTCCTCATTATGCACAAGATCTCTATCTTTAACAAAGCATAACATAGGATATTTTTGTTAAGTTTATACTTTTCTATTTAACTTGATTCTAATTTTTTAATTATTTCTCTCTTAATTAATCTAAAAAAAGATAAAAGTATTATCTTTCGGATTCAAGCTGAGTCATTATGTTTTGACTATAAGAATATTTTATTACTGAACAATATAATATAAAAAAATTTAGTGACATTCTCTAAATCTTGTCTCTAACAATAAACGTGTCCTGTATCATTTAGCTGGAATTACATACAATTAATATAAGTCCGCTTTTTTTTATTTATGAAGAAGATTTAACCATTCTTCACCTTTGTACTTTGAAAGAAAAAACCCTTAGAATGGACCATTATTCACCGTCCATTCTAAGGGGTATATGTTATATCATCTTACTCTTCTTCCGTTCCCGGTTTTTTCTTGCGGAACTTCGCCAATACTTCGTATACGATCGGCACGATCAAGAGTGTCAGAAGCGTTGAACTAATTAAACCGCCGATAACCGTGACGCCGAGTCCTTTTGAAATGACCTGGCTTCCGCCTTCGAAGCCGAGTGCTAATGGAATCAAGGCGCCGATTGTCGCGATGGCTGTCATCAGGATCGGACGGAGTCGTGTAGAGCCGGCTTCTAGGAGCGCTTCTCTCGTAGACAGTCCTTCCGCTTCCATATGGATGACGCGGTCAATTAAGACAATGGCATTCGTGACGACGATACCGATCAACATCAGCATACCGATCATTGCGTTCAGACTGATCGTTTCACCTGATACATATAGTCCGACCAGGGCACCGATAATTGTAAACGGCAGTGAAAACAGAATCGCAAATGGCGCTAATGCTCCGCCGAATGTAATCACGAGCACGAGGTAAACGATCGCAACTGCTGCAAGCATCGCTAAACCGAGCTTCGTGAAGGAATCAGCGATATCAGCTGATACGCCGCCTGTATCAATTGATACGTTATCAGGAAGGTCAAGCTTATCAATTTTCTTCTGGACATCAGCTGATACAGCTGTAACGTTGTCTGTTGTCACTTCACCTGTGACATCCGCATAGACTTTTCCGTCACGTTTTGACACCGTATCAGATGTTGATCCTTCTTTCACTTTTGCCACATCGCCAATTTTGACTTCCTGGCCAGTTGCAGAAGTGATTTTTTTATTCTCTAAATCTTTCACACTCTTATACTCGTCTTTTTCTGTCTTAATGTTCACATCAAGCTCTTTGCCGTCTTTTTTCACAGTTGTGAGCGGTTCTTGTGATGTTTGTGTCATTAAGGCCTGAGAAATTTGAGACGCAGTTAAACCGAGTTTGCTTAATTTTTCTTGGTCAGCGACAAATGTGTACTCATCATATGTGCTGGAAAGGCCTGAGCTTACGTTTTTTAGATCCTTTTCATCTTTCATGACTTTTTCAATGTCTTTAACCGTGTCTTTAATGTCATTTTCTGAATCGCCATACACATAGTATGTTAATTCATTGTTATTGCCTGAAGAGCTGAAGTCCTGCGACTTCCATTCTCCACGGTTTGACTGATCTTGGATTTTCTTCAGCACGTTGTCTTTTTCTTTATCAAAGTCAGGCGTGTCGCTTTCATATTTGATATAGAATAACGCACCGTTTGAATCTCCCCCGGCAAGCGGGCTGCCAGAGCCTAATGAATACTGAACCGTGTCGACATGCTTGCGGTCAAGCAGGATCTTTTCCGCTTTTTTGGCTTCAGCTTCGGCTTCTTTTTTCGTTTCACCCGGTTCTGGGCTGTATGTGAGCTGCATCGTTTTCTCTTCCTCGGACGGCAGGTAGCTGGCACCGATTAACGGCACGAGGAACAAGCTTCCAAGGAGCATCAGAACGGCGATGATAGACGTGATCCATTTGTGGCTCAGCGCCCAGTTCAATACATTTTTATAGATGTTTGCAAGTCTGCCAGGTTTGTGTTCTTTCGCTTTGACCTGCCCGCCCGTTAATGATTTTTTGAATAGGCTGTGCGCGAGCATCGGCACAAGCGTGATCGAAATCAACAGGGATGCGGCAAGCGCAAATACGATCGTTAAGGCAAATGGCATAAACAATTCACCGATTTGTCCGCCTACAAGTGCGAGCGGCAGGAATACCGCGATTGTTACGATCGTCGATGACATAATCGGTTTAAACATTTCCTTCGTCGCTTCACGAACCAAGGTTTTACCGCGGAGCGGCTCATCTTTGAGTCTCATGCGGCGGTAAATGTTCTCAATCACAACAATAGAGTCATCGACCACACGTCCTATGGCCACAGTCATCGCACCGAGCGTCATGATATTCAGTGTGATATCAAGCTGCTGCAGCACAAGAAGTGCGATCAGCAATGATAATGGAATAGAAATAATCGAAATTAATGTTGATTTGATATCTCTTAAGAATAAGAGAATAATCACAATTGCAAAAATAGCACCGAAAATGGCTTTGCTTAACATTGTCTCAACTGACTGTGTGATCGGCTCTGCCATATCAAGTGTTGCACTGTAGTTGAAGCCTTTATGGTCTTCTTTGAACTGCTTGAGCTCATCTTTGACATGATCGGCAACCTCTACTGTATTCGCATCGTTTGCTTTGACGACGTTGATGCCGATACTGTCTTTGCCATTTGTGCGTGAAACAGATTCAGCTTTTTTCACATCTTTTATTGTGGCAATATCAGAAAGCTTAACCGTCGGCACGTCTGTGCTTGCGCTTTGCTGCGCCTGTGCTGCCGCTTGCGCGCTCTGAGCTGCTTGTGCACTCTGCGCCGCCGCTTGAGATGCTGCGCTGCTGCCTGCACTTGAAGCGGATGCCGTCGGGATTCTCATATTCTTCAAATCTTTTATTGTTTCAATATCGCCGCTGACGACGACAGATTTTTCTTGATTACCGAATGTGTACAATCCAAGCGGGGTTGTCACATCTGAACCTTGAATCACTTGTTTGACTGTATCTTCATCAAGGCCATATTCTTTCAGTTTGTCTTCTTTGAAAGAGAATTCAATCTCTTCCACCTGCTGGCCCGATACTTGGACGGAAGCAACGCCTTCTATGCCTTCAAGCTTAGGAACGAGACTGTCCTCCACTTTTTTCGTCAGCTCTTGCAGATTGTCTTTATCACTGGACACGCTGAGCGTCAGAATCGGGAAGGAGTTCAAGCTGTAGCGTGAAATTTCCGAATCTTTCGCGTCATCAGGCAAGCTGACGTTTTCTAATGCCTCAGCCGCTTCTGTTTTGGCTTTATCCATATCTTTCTCATAGTCATATTCAATCATGACCGACGATGCATTTTCATAGGAGGTCGAAGTCACAACACTGACCCCGTCCAAATTCTGCACCGCTTGTTCAACCGGTTTTGTCACCTCATCAGCCACTTGGCTTGGTGTCGCGCCCGGATATGTCGTGCTGATCGTCAAGTAAGGCATGTTGACGTCAGGAATGGATTCTTGCTTCATATTCATACCCGCATACAATCCGGCTGCCGTTACAATAATCGTCATCAGCCATACGGCGAATTTGTTTTTCAGAACGAAATTAATAACGTGATTCATCATATCCTCCATTACATTTTTATTGACTGACTGGTCATTCTATATAATACTAAACGTTATAACGCAACAACGTCAACTCATATACCAGAAAATTTTACTAAATTTTGCAAGGACTAAGGGGAAGCACGTCATGAATGAAAAAAAAGAGAAAATCATAAAAACCAGCATTCATTTATTTGCGAAAAAAGGATTCGCAGCTACGACGATTCAGGAAATCGCCAGTGAATGCGGCATCTCCAAAGGTGCTTTTTATTTGCACTTTAAATCGAAAGAAGCGCTGCTATTATCTGCCTGTGAATATTACATCGGCATGTCTAATAAAAAAATGAAAAATATAGAAGAGAATCTCGCCGGCAAACCGCCTAAGGAAGTGCTAAAAAAACAAATTGGCGCTCAGTTTGAAGATTTTCGCGATCATAAAGATTTTATCGTACTTTTGCTGACCGAGAATATCATTCCGGAGAATCAAGAAATCAAGCAATACTTTTACAACATAACCGCGGAAACCGATAAACTGTACCGGAACGCCTTGCTGACATCTTATGGCGAAGAAATAGAGCGGTACGTCGCGGACCTCTCCATCATGGCAAGAGGCATTGTGCATTCCTATATGAATGTGATGGTATTTAACGGAGAGCTCATTATCGATGCAGAAGAGATTTCAGCCTTTATCACTGAGAGACTGGATGACCTCGTACAGGGACTGAGCCGTTCAACCCTCAACCCAATTGTGCCAAAAGACATTTTCAGACCGATGCCTGCGGGGAAAGACCAGCTGCTTGAGGACATTCAGAAAGTAAAAGAAAAAAGCACACTGCCCGAGGATATCACTGTGTCGCTTGAGGTCATCGAGGAAGAACTGTCTCAGGATAAACCGCGCAAGCCGATTATTAAAGGCATGCTGTCCAATTTAACCGGAACCACCGACAAAGAAGTTGAAAAGCTTCGGACTTTGATCTCTGTCTTCATCTCGATTTAACCATAAAAAAAGCAGCCCCTGCGGGCTGCTCAGACTGTTGACAAAATAGT
>NZ_JALAYA010000011.1:0-87877 GCF_026796395.1 Bacillus sp. T17B1 | reverse complement strand
GTCGGATCTTTATGATCCGACCTATTTTTGTCAACAGTCTGAAAGACTCAGCTGAGAAGCTGAGTCTTTTTTGTGTTGTGTATGAAAGCGATTGCGTTATTTTTTGACTTTTTCTTTTTTTGGCTGTCCCGGGTGAAAAGTGAATTTTCCCGTTTTCAGTCGTTCTTCTGTTTTTTGGGCGATCCGGTCGTGGCATTCCTGGCACATATATGTATGGATTGGGCGGTTTCGAAGCCGTTTCGCGATCAGGGTATCATCATCAATTGTTTCAATTTTTTCGCAAATAGAACATTGGACCCTCATCATATCACCTCTTTCACTAACATGTATTATAGCACGGATCAGAAGCTGTCCAAAATAAGAAAAAGCTAAAGCACGAGGCTATAGCTTAATTATTGGTATTCTTTTTCATATGATGATCAGATTGATCGTTTTGCTCCTGTTCCATTTCCTGCTGCTGATTTCTGTTTAATTGGTCATTTTGCTGCTTTGTTTGCGGCTCGTCTTCATTGTCAATCACATCGTTAGGCACTTCCGGAAGCACTCGGCCGACAATCGCAGCTAATTCATCTAGTATGCCTGTTACCGGACGGCCTTTACTGATTTCTCTGCTCATTTCATTTAGGCGGCTGACCGTATCTGGGTCAGCGATGACAACTGCGTTGGCGCCATAACGATCATTTTTTAGAGCCTGTGCCACAGAATATTTAATCGTTTCCACTTTGCTTCTGTCCAAATTATCATCGACATCAATCCCAACAACGGCATAACCCCCTAGCACAACGGCTGTTGCATCCTTGACATCTGGAATTTTTTCAGCAACGCTGACAAGATGCTTGGCAATGTCCGTTCTTGTTCCATTGTCTTTTGTCTCCTGAGTTGTGTCCTTTACGTGAATCGGTTTGGTTTCCTGCTGTCTTGTTGATTCTTTTTCAACATCCTGATCCTGTTTTCCTTGTTGATAGGCACATGCGGACAGGATAAATGTCAGCTGTATGAGAATGAAAAGAATTCGCACTTGCGGGTTCCCTCCTTGAAATGCATTCATTAATTTTATTGTTGAATTAACCTTCTATCTTTATGCACAAAAACATATATTTTAGCAGGCATTCACCTTTTTTCATCGTAAGAGAAGCAGGAAGAACATTGACCCTTATATCAGGAGGCTGAGACTTGAGTAAAATTTATGTGTTAGATACGAATGTGTTATTACAGGATCCTAACGCGATATTTTCTTTTGAAGAAAATGAGGTTGTCATCCCTGCTGTCGTATTAGAAGAGGTTGATTCAAAGAAACGGTATATGGACGAAGTTGGAAGGAATGCAAGGCATGTATCTAAGCTGATCGATGCGCTAAGGCAAAAGGGCAGGCTGCATGAGCATGTTCCGCTCGACACGGGCGGCACACTGAGAATTGAACTGAATCATCGTTCGTTTCACCAACTTCAAGAGATTTTTATTGAAAAGACGAACGATAATCGCATATTAGCCGTTGCGAAAAACTTAAGCCTCGAGGAAGAAACGAAGGAAAATGGCAGGCCGGTTATCCTTGTCAGCAAGGACGTACTTGTCAGAGTGAAAGCGGACGCGATCGGACTGCTCGCCGAGGATTTCTTAAATGACCGGGTTGTGGACAATGATGAAATGTACAGCGGCTATAAGGATTTATATATCAGCCAGCAGCTGTTCAGCTCTTTTTACGGGAAAAATCAAATTTCAGTAAATGATATAAAACAGCATACGTTTTACCCGAATCAATTCGCATTAATGAAGGATGAACTGGGAGGATCCTCCTCGGCAGTCGGAATTGCAGATAAAACCGGCACGGTATTAAAAAGACTCGTATTTGATGATGAACATATTTGGGGAATCAGACCGAAAAATGTACAGCAGACAATGGCATTAGAGCTTTTACTGCGTGAAGATATTCCGCTTGTCACCCTGATCGGAAAAGCCGGAACCGGCAAGACGCTTTTAGCATTGGCGGCGGGACTATTACAGACAGAAGACCTAGGAATATACAAAAAGCTGGTCGTGGCGAGGCCTATTGTTCCTGTTGGCAAAGATATTGGGTACTTGCCGGGCGAAAAAGAGGAAAAGCTAAAGCCTTGGATGCAGCCGATTTTTGACAATTTGGAATTTCTATTTAATGCGAAAAAACCGGGGGAGCTTGAGGCCATTCTGGCGGGTATTGGCTCAATTCAGGTAGAGGCGCTGACTTATATCAGGGGGAGAAGCATTCCAGACCAATTTATTATTATTGACGAAGCGCAAAATTTGACCAGGCATGAGGTAAAAACACTGCTGACGAGGGTCGGTGAGGGGAGTAAAATTGTCTTAATGGGCGATCCCGAACAAATTGATCACCCATATTTAGACAGTCTGAATAATGGTTTAGCCTATGTGGTTGAGCGGTTTAAAGGACAACCCATATCAGGCAGCGTGAAGCTGTTAAAAGGTGAGAGATCAGGCCTCGCCCAGCTTGCCGCTGACTTGCTGTAACACTAAATGATTTCGATTTCTTTTATATCGGTGATCGGCTGTTTGTGATCAACTGGATCTTCAAAGTAAATATGAACGGGGCCGCCTTCTTGAATCGGCTTGCCCGCCTCACTGAAATGGACAATACTGTTTAGAGCGGTTTCCAGAGGAACGGCGGCCTTTCCCGAACTTGTGACAAATACGCATTGTGCCGCAGAACTGAGCGGCTCGGCATTTTTCAGCACAGTCCCAAGTTTCATTGCAAAACTGCCGTTCATCAGTTTTTGCCTCTCGTATTGTTTTTCTGTCTTTAATGTCGGCGGCGCAATTCGTCCTTCTCTGATAACGCGTTCAGGATCAAGATCGGATTCATCCCCGGCTGATTGTAAATGTGAGTCTTGATTGTCCCCTTTGCGGTCAAACGAAAATTTGCGATCATCAAAAATCCATACGCTTGGATCAATGGTGATCGGATATGTAACATTGCCTTTTACTTGTATAACACTCATGATATAACCCCCTTCTCTCAAAATTATAAAAGTTTTCGCATGAATTGTCACTTTGTGTACAAATTATGTGTATTGAAATGCTCAGGGAGCGAGGGTGGTTGCATGGTATGCCGGCATAATGATGAGCTTGAAGCTTTAGTGAAAGAGGCGAAAAAGGTGACGGACAAGGGGGAGGTAGCCAGTTATATTCCCGCCTTGGCAAAAGCCGATAAACACGATCTATCAGTGGCGATTTATTATTCCAATAATATTTGTCTGTCAGCAGGTGACGTAGAAAAAACATTCACACTTCAAAGTATATCGAAAGTCCTCTCACTTGCTTTGGTACTAATGGAATACGGCAAAGGTAAGGTCTTCAGCTATGTTGGACAGGAGCCGACCGGTGATCCGTTTAATTCTATTATCAAGCTGGAAACAGTGAATCCGAGCAAGCCGTTAAACCCTATGATCAATGCCGGGGCTTTGGTAGTGACAAGCTTGATTAGAGGGGAAACGGTGAAAGAGAGACTTGATTATTTACTTTCTTTTATCAGAAGGCTGACAAACAACCAAGAGATTACTTACTGCCGGGAAGTGGCTGAATCCGAATACAGCACATCAATGATAAATCGGGCTATGTGTTATTATATGAAGCAGTACAGCATTTTTGAGGATGATGTAGAAGCGGTAATGGATTTATACACGAAGCAATGCGCAATTGAGATGAACAGTCTCGATTTGGCGAAAATCGGATCTGTATTTGCGCTGAACGGCAGACAACCTGAGACTGGGGAGCAAATCATTCCAAAAGATGTCGCCAGAATTTGCAAAACATTTATGGTGACGTGCGGAATGTACAATGCTAGCGGGGAATTTGCAATTAAGGTCGGGATTCCTGCAAAAAGCGGCGTATCCGGAGGGATTATGGGCCTTTCACCCTACGATTTCGGGATCGGCATTTTTGGTCCGGCATTGGATGAAAAAGGGAACAGCATTGCAGGTATAAAGCTTTTGGAAATAATGTCTGAGATGTACAGGCTGAGTATTTTTTAATTTATGTCATCTGCTTAAATCCTCTTGCATTTTCTGCTGATACCCTTTATGATAAATAGAAGAATTAGGTACTCGCCTGGGGAACGGAGGGATACTTTTGGCTTCAGAGATGATAGTAGACCATCGGCAAAAAGCTTTTGAACTCTTAAAAGTAGACGCTGAGAAGATTTTGAAGCTGATCCGAGTACAAATGGATAACTTAACGATGCCTCAATGTCCTCTATATGAAGAGGTTTTAGATACTCAAATGTTCGGGCTTTCGAGGGAAATCGATTTTGCTGTCCGCCTGGGATTGGTTGATGAAAAAGACGGTAAAGACCTTTTATACACATTGGAGCGCGAATTGTCTGCTTTGCATGACGCGTTTACAGGTAAATAAATGATAAAACTCAAACTTATTAACAGTTTGGGTTTTTTTATAACCGCTAATTTTCTCTCACTAAAGACGGTCTTTTTTTACACATTCCTTCCGAATCGTATAGAGATTCTTCGTCTCATTTGATAAATTGTAGTAAAATAAAAAAGATAAATACATAAAACCATAGATATTGGAAGCTAGAAGCAGGGAAGAGGATGTTATGTTAAAAAAAATGCTCAAATCTTATGATTACTCACTGATATTCGCAATTGTTTTACTATGCGGATTCGGTTTAGTGATGGTATACAGTTCAAGCATGATTACGGCTGTTTCACGATATAACGTAAGCAGTAATTTTTTCTTCATGCGGCAGCTGTTTGCTTTAATTGCAGGTGGCGCTCTTTTTATTCTCATGGCTGTGTTTCCTTACAAAGCACTGGCTCATCAAAAGTTTCAGAAGGGAATACTGCTTGTTTCTGTTCTTGCGCTTATCTCGCTGTTTGTATTCGGTCATGTTGCCGGAAACGCGCAAAGCTGGTTTAAAATCGGCGGAATGAGTATCCAGCCGGGGGAGTTTGTTAAACTTGCAGTGATTTTATACCTTGCAGCTGTATATGCCAAAAAACAAAGCTATATCGACCATCTGTTAACGGGAGTCGCTCCTCCGGTAGTCATGACGCTTGTAATTTGCAGTTTAATTGCCATGCAGCCAGATTTCGGTACAGCCATGATTATAGGGCTGATTGCGACGTGCATGATTTTGTGCTCCGGTTTCAGTGGAAAGACACTGATGAGGCTTGTTTTGCTGGGCGGAATTGTTTTAATTTTAATCAGCCCAATTATCTATTTAAATCAGGACAAAATTTTAACTGAAGGTCGTTTGGCACGTTTTGAGAGTCTTGAAGACCCATTTAAGTATGCAAATTCATCAGGTTTACAAGTGATCAATTCTTACTATGCGATCGGCTCAGGCGGCATTTTCGGTCTTGGGCTCGGTGAAAGTATTCAAAAATATGGATATCTGCCTGAATCACACACTGACTTTATTATGGCTGTTATTGCTGAAGAACTAGGTATTTTTGGGGTATTATTTGTGATTTTCCTATTGGGCTTTATCGTCATAAAAGGGTTTTATATAGCCAGAAAATGCGAGGATCCGTTTGGGAGTCTTCTAGCGATCGGCATTTCGAGTATGATTGCCATACAATCGTTTATTAACCTTGGCGGAGTCAGCGGATTAATTCCGATTACAGGGGTTACGCTGCCATTTATCAGTTACGGGGGCTCTTCTTTGGTGCTGCTGCTGGCGAGTATGGGGATATTAGCAAATATCAGTATGTTTGTGAAATATTCAGAGAATAAAAAAAAGAGAGAGCCCTTGGCGCCGAAGGGAATGAAAAAGAAACAGACCAAAAAAACTGCTTATCTGTAAAAAAACAAGTGTGTACAGGGGAAGGGGATTCCGCTATGATAGATTATATTCCATTCGGGTAAGGGGGAGAAAAGTTTGTCACAGCAATCAATACAAAAAGTATTAGTAGCAAACAGGGGAGAAATTGCAATCCGAATATTTCGGGCGTGCACCGAGTTGAATATTCGTACAGTTGCGGTCTATTCAAAAGAAGATTCCGGTTCCTACCATCGGTACAAAGCGGATGAAGCATACCTGGTCGGTGAAGGGAAAAAACCGATTGATGCTTATTTGGATATTGAAGGAATCATTGATATTGCGAAAAGAAACAAAGTGGATGCGATTCATCCGGGATACGGTTTCTTGTCTGAAAATATCCATTTCGCGAAGCGATGTGAAGAAGAAGGCATCGTATTCATTGGTCCAAAATCCGAACATCTAGATATGTTTGGTGACAAGGTAAAAGCGCGTGAGCAGGCAGAAAAAGCTGGAATCCCTGTGATTCCCGGAAGCGACGGCCCTGCAGAAACGCTTGAAGCAGTCGAACAATTTGGACAAACGAATGGTTATCCGATTATCATTAAAGCTTCACTGGGCGGCGGCGGACGCGG
This sequence comes from Bacillus sp. T17B1, assembly GCF_026796395.1. NCBI lineage: Bacteria > Bacillati > Bacillota > Bacilli > Caryophanales > Bacillaceae > Bacillus > Bacillus sp. T17B1. The sequence continues at coordinate 81,475 of NZ_JALAYA010000011.1, read as the reverse complement.
TATGCGGATTGTCAGATCTGAAAGTGAAGTGAAAGAAGCATATGAGCGTGCAAAATCAGAGGCAAAAGCAGCCTTTGGCAATGATGAAGTGTATGTAGAAAAATTGATTGAAAATCCAAAACATATTGAGGTTCAGGTGATTGGTGACAAGCAGGGCAATGTTGTTCACCTTTTTGAGAGGGACTGTTCTGTTCAAAGACGCCACCAAAAAGTCATTGAAGTGGCGCCGAGTGTGTCTCTATCACCTGAATTAAGAAACCAAATTTGTGAAGCAGCAGTTGCGCTTGCGAAAAATGTAAACTATATTAACGCGGGTACGGTAGAGTTCCTTGTTGCAAACAACGAATTTTACTTTATTGAAGTAAACCCTCGCGTACAAGTTGAACACACAATTACAGAAATGATTACAGGTGTCGATATTGTTCAAACACAGATCCTTGTTGCCCAAGGGCACGGCCTTCACAGCAATAAAGTAAATATTCCTGAGCAAAAGGACATTTCTACAATCGGCTATGCCATTCAGTCACGGGTAACGACAGAGGATCCGCAAAATGATTTCATGCCTGATACAGGAAAAATTATGGCTTACCGCTCAGGCGGCGGTTTTGGAGTCCGTCTTGATACCGGAAACAGCTTCCAAGGCGCCGTGATCACGCCATATTATGATTCACTTCTCGTTAAGCTTTCAACTTGGGCTTTAACGTTTGAACAGGCGGCGGCCAAAATGGTCCGAAACCTTCAGGAGTTTAGAATCAGAGGCATTAAAACAAACATTCCGTTTCTTGAGAACGTTGCAAAGCATGAGAAGTTTCTGACAGGGCAATATGATACGTCTTTCATTGATACAACACCTGAATTATTTATTTTTCCTAGACAGAAAGACCGCGGAACAAAAATGCTCACTTACATAGGCAATGTGACAGTGAACGGCTTCCCTGGAATCGGGAAAAAAGAAAAACCTGCGTTTGACAAACCGATAAACATAAACGTAGACATCGATCAGCAGCCTGCCAGAGGAACAAAGCAAATTCTTGATGAAAAAGGTGCTGAAGGGCTTGCAAATTGGGTTAAGGAACAGAAATCTGTCCTCTTAACTGATACGACATTCAGAGATGCTCACCAATCCTTATTGGCGACGAGATTCAGATCGCATGATTTGAAAAAAATCGCGAATCCGACGGCTGCGTTATGGCCTGAGCTATTCAGTATGGAAATGTGGGGAGGCGCGACCTTCGATGTAGCCTACCGCTTCCTGAAAGAAGATCCGTGGAAGCGTTTGGATGAGCTTCGCAAAGAAGTGCCGAATACCTTATTCCAAATGCTGCTTCGTTCATCAAACGCGGTCGGCTACACGAATTATCCGGATAATGTGATTAAAGAATTTGTGAAGCAATCTGCTCAATCCGGTATTGATGTGTTCCGTATTTTCGACAGCTTAAACTGGGTAAAAGGGATGACATTAGCCATTGATGCCGTTCGGGATACCGGCAAAGTGGCAGAAGCAGCGATATGTTACACGGGAGATATCCTTGACAAGAACCGTACGAAATATGATCTTGCTTATTATACGTCGATGGCGAAGGAGCTTGAGGCTGCCGGAGCCCATATTCTCGGAATTAAAGATATGGCAGGGCTGTTAAAACCGCAGGCTGCATATGAACTCGTTTCTGCTTTGAAAGAGACGATCGACATCCCGGTTCACCTCCATACGCATGATACGAGCGGAAACGGTATTTATATGTATGCGAAAGCTGTTGAAGCTGGCGTTGATATCATAGACGTGGCGGTCAGCTCAATGGCAGGATTAACGTCTCAGCCAAGCGCGAGCGGATTTTATCATGCGATGGAAGGTCACGCCCGCCGTCCGGAAATGAATGTCCAAAACGTTGAAATGCTGTCCCAATATTGGGAGTCAGTTCGTAAATATTATAGCGAATTTGAAAGCGGAATGAAGTCTCCGCATACTGAAATTTATGAGCATGAAATGCCTGGAGGCCAATACAGCAACTTGCAGCAGCAGGCGAAGGGAGTAGGCCTAGGCGACCGCTGGAATGAAGTCAAAGAAATGTACAGACGCGTCAACGATATGTTCGGCGACATCGTGAAGGTCACGCCTTCCTCTAAAGTAGTCGGAGATATGGCGCTCTACATGGTGCAAAACAATCTGACTGAAAAGGACGTATACGAAAAAGGCGAACAATTAGATTTCCCTGATTCTGTTGTGGAGCTTTTCAAAGGAAACATCGGCCAGCCTCATGGCGGATTCCCGGAAAAACTACAAAAGCTGATCTTAAAAGGACAGGAGCCGATTACGGTCAGACCGGGAGAACTGCTTGAGCCGGTATCCTTTGAAGCGATCAAACAGGAATTTAAAGAGCAGCATAACTTGGAGATTTCAGATCAAGATGCTGTGGCGTATGCCCTTTATCCTAAAGTCTTCTCTGATTATGTGAAAACGGCTGAAAGCTATGGAGACATTTCGGTATTAGATACGCCGACATTTTTCTATGGCATGACATTAGGTGAAGAAATAGAAGTGGAAATTGAGCGCGGAAAAACGCTGATCGTTAAGTTGATTTCAATCGGTGAGCCTCAGCCTGATGCCACTCGCGTCATTTATTTCGAACTGAACGGACAGCCGCGTGAAGTTGTCATCAAAGATGAAAACATTAAGTCTTCTGTTCAGGAAAGATTGAAAGCGGACCGGACAAACCCAAGCCACATCGCAGCCTCTATGCCTGGAACGGTTATTAAGGTATTGACTGAAGCAGGTACAAAAGTCAATAAAGGTGATCATTTGATGATCAATGAAGCGATGAAAATGGAAACAACGGTTCAGGCACCTTTCTCAGGAACAATCAAGCAGGTTCATGTGAAAAATGGCGAGCCGATCCAAACGGGAGATCTGCTTCTCGAAATTGAATAAGCATAATAAACTGGAGTGTATATCGTTTGATATACACTCTTTTTTTTTAGGGAAAAATCGTAGGAATTGAAAATTATGAGTCTAGAAGACAATACAGCACTGTCACAAGCCAGTTCATATTTATAACAAAAACAGGCTTATCTGCTCCCAAACTCTCAGATATGAGCCATAAATGTTTTTCTTTAAGGCACGCTCTGGTTTTTATATGAAGTATGGCAAAATGGCTCTTTATGCACATTTTTATTATGCTTATGCTTCGCAGGCTGTGATGTGGGTCCATATGTTTTAGCACGATGACAAAAAATACGGAGCGCAGCGGCCGCTCAATGATTATCAAGTCCAGCGGAGGCCATTGATACGTATGAAGCGGGAAAAAATAGGAGACAAAAAAGACCAAAGCTCAGAAAGCTTTGGTCTAGAGTTATTATGATTGTCTTAATTCATAACGGAAGCGTGCAATCAATAATAAGAAGTAGCATAGAATGCCGAACAAGCAGGCAATAAAGAACGAGTGGGCAAGTGCAAAGCCCAGGGCCATTTCAGAGTATACAATCATAATACCGGACAGCGCCTGTAATGTAATAAAAATAAGACATGAGATCCATCCCCAAAAGATCTGCTTTTGATCTTTATAGGAAGTGATAGCATGAACAGCAGCCATAATAATCCATACGAATAACAGCAAGGCTGCTGCTCTGTGGCCCATTTGCACCCATTCATGGAATTGAGTCGGAAGTCCATTGTTCAGCGGACTGCATAACGGAACATCAGGACATGCCAGACTTGATTCAGTATGTCTTACATATGCGCCTGTATACACAACGATATAGGAATATATTAAAATCCCTATCATGTGAAATTGCATTTTTTTGCCAATTCGAAGCGGCATAACCAGTTTTCTAACTGATTTATCTGCTTCAAATATGAGCAATGTCAAAATGAGCACTGAAGCAAAAGAAATCAATGAAATGCCAAAGTGTAGCGCCATAATCAGCGCATTTGAACCGAATACGACAGCCAATGCGCCAAGCAATGCCTGTAAAAATAAAAAGATAATAGACATGATCGCGAGAAACGTTGTTTCACGGAAAATCGGCGTGATTTTTCTCCATGACCAAAACGCAAGGCTTAACACAAGGATAATAGAGATCCCGCTTGCGAATCGGTGGCTCCATTCAATAATTGAAGCCGGATTCATTTCAGGGAAAAAACGGCCGTGACACAGCGGCCACTGTCTGCCGCAGCCTTGGCCGGAACCTGTTTTTGTAACGAGAGCTCCCCCGATTAAAACAATAAGCATGACAAACGTTGTCAGAACACCGAGAGCTTTTAATGCTTTATTCATACAATATTCACCTTCTCAATATACTGCTGCAATTTTTTATACGTTCCAAGTGTAAGCGAATATGTGTTTTGTGGCAATTCTTAGAGCCTTTTGTTCACAAAAATATAATAGAATGATGGCTTCCGGAAAATGTACACTTGATTATTCATGCTGGGTCTGATAGAAATAAGGTAAACGCACTGTCGATTACGACGATTGCCTTCATCTTTGGTAAAATTCATAAAAAGTTCACAAATAAATTCCTGTTTGTCGTTTAATATTTAATAGGATGTTTTTTTACAAGATGTTATCTTGTATGATAGAGTTGCAGGTTTTTATATTGTCCTGCGTTAGGTTTGTAAGGGAGGTTTACGTTATGGCTAACTCCAGAATCATAAATGATACAGCTATAGACGGACAAATTGAAGAAACAACGGTGTGGAAAGATTTTCTGTCCCTTATTAAAATAGGGATCGTCAATTCCAATCTCATCACGACTTTTACTGGAATGTGGCTTGCACTGCATATTTCCGGTTTGAGTTTTTTAGGCAATATAAACACCGTTCTTCTTACATTAATCGGGTCATCTCTGATTATTGCAGGCTCCTGCGCGATCAATAACTGGTATGACCGGGATATCGATCATCTTATGGAGCGCACGAAAGTAAGACCGACGGTTACAGGTAAAATTCAGCCGAATCAGGCGTTATGGTCTGGAATTTTGCTGGTTGCTTTAGGATTAATTATGCTGCTGATGACAACTGTCATGGCTGCTGTTATTGGTTTTATCGGAGTCTTTACGTATGTTGTATTGTACACAATGTGGACGAAACGCCGCTATACGATTAACACAGTAGTAGGAAGTGTTTCCGGTGCTGTTCCGCCGCTTATTGGATGGACGGCAGTGGAAGGGCATATCGGTGTCGTGGCATGGGTATTATTCATGATTTTATTTATTTGGCAGATTCCTCATTTCTTGGCATTGGCTATTAAGAAAACGGAGGATTACAGAGCCGCAAATATTCCGATGCTTCCTGTCGTATACGGATTTGAAGTGACAAAAAGACAAATTATTGTGTGGGTTGCGTGCCTGATGCCGCTTCCGTTTTTCCTTGGAAGCCTTGGCCTTCCGATTGTCATCCTCGGCTTGCTGTTAAATATCGGCTGGCTGATTCTCGGCTTAATGGGCTTTCGCTCTAAGAACATCATGAAGTGGGCAACGCAGATGTTTGTTTACTCGCTTAACTACATGACAATCTATTTTGTTGCCATGGTTGTCTTAACTCTTTTCTAAAAAATAGATACGTTGCTTGTTTTATTGCTTCAAAATAAACGATGACAACTAGTAAATGCCGCCTTGACCTCTTGTTTAATCAGGCGGCTTTACTTTTATACATAGATGGCATTTTGAGTAAAAAAACTCATAATTTAAGAGAAGAGGAAATGTAAGTGCTTTATTGGTGATAGGCTGGATTGCAATGGGTTTTGACTCTGCTTTCCGCCTTTGTATTGACCAGAAAAGGGGTTGGGTGAAATGGTAAAGCATTGGCGTCTTATTTTATTATTAGCCTTAGTACCGCTTCTATTAAGCGGATGTGGAAAACCTTTTTTATCCACGCTCAAGCCTGCTGGCGAGGTGGCTGATAAACAGTTTGACCTGACAGTGCTCAGCACATTGATTATGGTGGTTGTTGTTGCAGTAGTATCTGTTATCTTCTTTTATGTAATTGTGAGATTCAGAAGATCACGGGTCGGTGAGAACACGATACCGAAACAGGTAGAGGGGAACAAATTTTTAGAAATCACATGGACCGTGATCCCGATTTTACTGCTCATCATTCTTGTGATTCCTGTCGTATTATATACGCTTGAGCTTGCGGATACATCACCAATGGATAAGAAAGGCCGCAAAGCTGAGGATGCGCTAGTAGTCAATGTCCGGGCAAATTTATATTGGTGGGAGTTTGAATATCCTGATTACGGTATTATCACAAGCCAGGAGCTGATTGTGCCGACAGACCAGCGTGTCTATTTTAATTTAAAAGCTTCAGATGTAAAACATTCCTTCTGGATTCCTTCAGTAGGAGGAAAACTTGATACGAATACAGATAATGAAAATAAGTTTTTCCTGACATTTGATTCAAAACGAAGCAAAGAGGCAGGAGATATGTTTTTTGGAAAGTGTGCAGAGCTTTGCGGCCCTTCACACGCGCTGATGGATTTTAAGGTAAAGACGATGTCTGCAAAAGAATTCCAGAGCTGGACAAAAGAAATGAAAAACTATAAGTCTACAACAGAGAGCGATTTGGCTAAGCAGGGCGAAGAACTGTTTAAAGAGAAGAACTGTCTGAGCTGCCATGCAGTAGAGCCGAATGATAAGCGTGCAGAAGCAGCGAGAACGGCCCCTAATTTGGCGACCTTCGGTGAAAGGGCAAAAGTGGCAGGGGTGAAAGACGCCAACGAAGAAAATGTGAAGGCTTGGCTGAAGGATCCTGAGAGCATAAAACCGGGTAACAAAATGACAGGAACCTATCCGAAGCTCTCAGACAGTGAAACAGATGCGCTTTATGAATACTTAAAAGGCTTAAAAACGGAAAGCAATTAGGTAAGAAAGGGAGATATTGGGGGAGGTCACATATGTTGAATGCGCTTACAGAAAAACGGACGCGCGGATCTATACTTTGGGATTATTTGACGACGGTGGACCATAAAAAAATCGCAATTCTTTACTTAATCGCCGGGGGGTTCTTCTTTCTTGTCGGTGGAATTGAAGCGATGTTTATCAGAATTCAGCTTGCAAAGCCGGAAAACGCTTTTCTCAGTGCCCAAGCGTATAATGAAGTAATGACAATGCACGGGACGACAATGATCTTTCTGGCTGCTATGCCGCTTTTATTTGCCTTGATGAATGCGGTCGTTCCCTTGCAGATTGGGGCTCGCGACGTTTCGTTTCCATTTTTAAACTCGCTCGGTTTTTGGCTCTTCTTTTTCGGGGGCATTTTCTTAAATCTAAGCTGGTTTTTAGGCGGAGCGCCAGACGCGGGCTGGACGTCATACGCCTCACTTTCGCTTCATTCTGAAGGACACGGCATAGACTTTTTCGTCCTCGGACTGCAAATATCGGGGCTTGGGACGCTGATAGCCGGGATTAACTTTTTGGCCACGATTATCAACATGAGGGCTCCCGGCATGACATACATGAGGCTGCCTTTGTTTACATGGACGACATTTGTAGCCTCGGCATTAATTTTGTTTGCATTTCCGCCGCTTACGGCCGGATTGGCTCTGATGATGCTCGACCGGCTGTTCGGCACCAATTTCTTTAATCCGGAGCTTGGCGGAAATACGGTCATTTGGGAACATTTATTTTGGATCTTTGGCCATCCGGAGGTTTATATCTTAATTTTGCCTGCATTCGGTATTTTTTCAGAGGTCATCCCTGTGTTTGCCAGAAAGCGTTTGTTTGGGTATTCATCAATGGTTTTTGCCATCGTGCTCATTGGTTTTCTGGGCTTTATGGTTTGGGTGCACCATATGTTTACGACAGGTCTCGGCCCGATTGCAAATGCGATTTTTGCGGTTGCCACAATGGCTATCGCGATACCGACCGGGATTAAGATCTTTAACTGGCTTTTGACGATCTGGGGAGGGAATGTAAAGTATACGACAGCAATGCTATACGCCGTCTCATTTATTCCGTCCTTCGTACTCGGCGGTGTGACGGGTGTCATGCTGGCAGCGGCAGCTGCTGATTATCAGTTCCATGATACGTATTTTGTGGTGGCGCACTTTCACTATGTCATTATTGGCGGCGTGGTATTCGGCCTTTTAGCCGGTGTTCATTTCTGGTGGCCGAAAATGTTCGGTAAAATTCTGCATGAGACGATGGGGAAAATTTCATTTGTATTGTTTTTTATCGGCTTTCATCTCACGTTTTTCATCCAGCATTTTGTCGGATTAATGGGAATGCCGCGCCGGGTTTATACGTTTTTGCCAGGCCAGGGTCTTGAAACAGGTAACTTGATCAGTACAATCGGGGCGTTTTTTATGGCGGCAGCTGTTATTCTGCTGCTGGTCAATGTCATTTGGACATCTGTAAAAGGCGAATATGTCGGAGCTGATCCATGGCAGGACGGACGAACCCTTGAATGGACCGTTTCTTCACCGCCGCCTGAGTATAACTTTAAACAGCTTCCTTTTGTCAGAGGGCTTGATCCGTTTTGGATCGAGAAGCAGGCAGGACACAAATCAATGACACCGGCTGAACCGGTTGATGATATTCATATGCCAAACGGCTCAATCCTGCCGTTCATCATTTCCTTAGGCCTCTTTGTCGCAGCGTTCGGGCTGCTGTACAGAACCGATCACGCTTGGGGGCTGCCGGTGATCTTTATCGGACTCGGCATCACATTTATTACGATGCTGCTTCGTTCAGTAATTGATGATCACGGCTATCATATTCATAAAGAGGAACTGCCGAACGATGATAAAGGGGTGAAGGCATAATGCAAATTGAAGAAAAATTCACCGCAGAAACCTTTCCAGCTTCTCCCGAAAAAGTAACACTGGAAGGGAAAAATAAATTTTTAGGATTTTGGCTTTTTCTTGGGGGAGAGACAGTTTTGTTTGCGTCTCTCTTCGCAACGTTTCTTGCGCTTCGGAATTCAAATGCCGGTGATCCGCCTACGACGGAAATGTTCGATGTAACACTTGTGTTTATAGCCACAATGCTGCTATTAACGAGCAGTTTAACAAGTGTGTACGCGATGTACCACATGAAGAACTTTTCTTTCGGCAAAATGCAGCTTTGGCTGGGAATTACGATTTTATTGGGGGCTGGCTTTTTAGGACTGGAAATCTATGAATTTACGCATTACACACATGAGTTTGGCTTTACGATTACCAGCTCTGCGCTCGGTTCCGCGTTTTACACGCTTGTCGGTACACACGGCGCCCACGTGGCATTTGGGCTTATGTGGATCAGCACGCTGATGATCCGTAATGCCAAGAGGGGGCTGAACCTTTATACGGCGCCTAAGTTTTATGTTGCCAGTCTTTATTGGCACTTTATTGATGTCGTGTGGGTCTTCATCTTTACCGTTGTATATTTAATGGGGATGGTGGGATAAACATGGTCGGTAAAAAAAGCAGAGGGCATATCAACAGCGACCTTGAATTTAAGAAAAAGAAGCACGCTCAGGAGATGAAATATCAGGTTCTGTCTTTTGGTTTAATGATCGGTCTTACGATTGTTGCATTTCTGACAGTGGCAACGGACGGTGTCGGCAGCTGGTTTACGATTCCTTTCATTATTTTGCTTGCTGCGATTCAAGTTATCTTCCAGCTTTATTATTTCATGCATATGAATCAAAAAGGGCATGAAGCGCCGGCACTGTTTTTGTATTCAGGCATGTTTGTCGCGTTCATCACTGTGCTTGCGTTTGTCACAATTATATGGTGGTAATGTGAACAGCCGCCGGAGGTGAAGGAATGAATCAGTTAGACGTGTTTGGGTTTCGCGCGATGTGGAGCCCTTATCTTTTTTGTATCCTGTTGGGTATTACGGTGATTTATCTCTATTTTTACTGGCGAATGTCTTCAAAGCCTGAACGGATAACAGGTAAAGAGATGATGTGCTTTCTATCGGCCATGCTGTTTTTATATGCAGCCGAGGGAAGTCCGGTTGACCTGCTCGGACATATTATGTTCAGTGCGCATATGGTGCAGATGGCTGTCCTGTATTTGGTCGTCCCGCCGCTATTGATCGCGGGAATTCCTGCATGGCTCTGGGAGAAAGTCATTTTCAGGCCTGCCATTAAACCGGTTTTTTCATTTTTCACGAAGCCTTTAATTGCTTTGCTTTTGTTTAACGGCATTTTTTCTTTATATCACGTTCCGCTTATATTTGATACTGTCAAAACAGATTCGTTATACCATACATTAATGACTTGGCTTATCTTTGTGCTTGCGTTTTTGATGTGGTGGCCGCTTGTACATAAGGTCGAGCGTCTTCGCCAGCTCAGCGGCTTGATGAAGCTGGGATATATTATGGCGGACGGTATGCTGCTCACGCCTGCTTGCGCCCTGATCATGTTCAGCGGCGCGCCGTTATATGCCACCTATACAGATCCGTCTGCGTGGGCTGAGGCAATGAAGCTTTGTGTACCTGCCGATATGATGGGGCAGGTCCCATTAACAGGACCGGAGATGTTTAATACACTGCCTTTGTTAGAGGATCAGCAGCTCGGAGCAGTTATGATGAAAATCATTCAGGAAATTGTGTACGGCACTTTTTTGGCGATTGTTTTTTTTCAATGGGTGAAGAAAGAAAGGGAAAAGGACGGGCAGGAGGAGCCGCCGTATATTCAGCAAACGATATCATAAAAGGTACAGCGTAAAATGCTGTACCTTTTCATTACATTTGAACTGTTTTTAACATGTCGGATATGTCCTGGATCAGTGACTTGCTTTTTGTCACAACCTGTACGGGAAACTCTTCTGTTTCTCCATATTCTACTCCGTGCGGGTAGTAATGCTTGCCTAAGAGAGGGGACATTAATTGAATCACGGCGCGGCCGCTTCCAACATCGCCCTCTGCCGCAATGCCCTGTATCCGCAGGTAAAACGTACCCTCAATCGTCGAAAACTTCTTGTCATAGGTGACTCTTTCGTAATCCCATTGACCCGCTCTGACGAGGCCTTTGCTTTCCATCAAGTCGTCTAGCCAGCTGAGCTCAGCCTTTACCCCTTCAAGTCCGCTTTCAGTAAACTTCAACACTGACCCCTCCTTATAAAAATGACCTTTCCTGACAATCATAGTATGAAAGCGTTAAACTTTCAATGAATCTTCTTCTTTTGAAAGTATGCAAAAATTAAATTTTGACGACAATAGCACTAGACTAAAGGAGGTTATACGGATGACAAAAATAAAAGATCTGATGACAGCCGACTTGCAATATTGCACGGTATTAGATAATGTATATGAAGCTGCGGTAAAGATGAAAGACGCGAATGTAGGGGCGATTCCGGTAGTTGGTGAGGATGGAGAAACACTTGTCGGCATCGTGACCGACCGTGATCTCGTGTTAAGAGGAATCGCCATAAAAAAACCAAACTCGCAAAAAATCACTGACGCGATGACCGAAAAACCTGTCAGCGTAGAGGAAGATGCTTCAGTCGATGAGGTTCTTCATTTGATGGCATCCCATCAGCTCAGAAGGATACCTGTTACTAAAAACAAAAAGCTGACTGGAATTGTCACGCTTGGTGATCTTTCTTTATCTGAGCAAACGAATGATCGGGCTGGCAGCGCCTTATCGGATATTTCCGAGGGTGATAATAGAGAAGAAGGTTTTTTTCATTAACACATAAATCTTTGACATGTTAAATAGGCTGTATTGTAATGAGATGTATGGCAAGACTTTGTGATTTGCCACGGGGGTGATAGATTGAAAAATATCTTGAGGGCGATGGTGATTCTCATCATTATCTGCGGAACTTATGTTCTGTTTATCCAATATGGATCTGTTCCTGAAAAAAAATCAAATGACAGCGAGCCCCAAGTGTCTAACGAGGAAGCGCAAAGCGGCAAACGAATACATATGCCGACTTCAGGATTATTATCCTTTATGGGCAAGTCCGCTGATGACGTAATGAAAAAGCTCGGGGAACCTGAACGAATTGATCCTTCAGCTTATGATTACGATTGGTGGGTATACAATCAAGGCAAGGACCAGTATGTCCAAATCGGGGTATTAAACAATAAAGTGGTCACATTATTTGCTACTGGGAATGATATTAACGCGAAGCCTTTCGAAATTGGTGAAACAACCGGAGAAGTATTCAAGACGACCCAGGTGGCACCGTTTGTGAATGTAGAGTATAAAGGAAATTCCTATCGGTTTGAGTTTTCTGAAGAAGATATTAATACCAGACCGACTGTTAAGGTAGGTAAAATGTATGTCCAGCTGTATATGGACAAATTTGAGGGGAAGCTATCCAGCATCAGGGCGTTTGATGCGCAAACCTTTGTAAAGCAAAGACCTTATGAGGTTGTGTACCGCGGTGAATTAATGAAACCGGAAGCTGTTTCAGATGATAAGTGGAAAAAGATCCAAACGACGAGCGAAAAGCAAATACTTGATTTGACGAATGTCATACGCGTCAAACATGGGCTTGCAAAGCTTGAGTGGGATCAGCCGACGGCGGAAGTGGCCTTTGGACATAGCCATGATATGAAGGAAAATAATTATTTCTCCCATGTATCTAAAAAATATGGAACGCTGAAAGACCGCTTAGAAGAAGGTCATGTTGACTTTCAGCAAGCGGGAGAAAATATTGCTTATAATTATGTGGACGGCCCGGCTGCTGTAGAAGGCTGGCTGAATAGTGAGGGCCATCGAAAAGCGCTTCTGAATTCAGAATATACGCATCTCGGTGTCGGAGTAGACCGAAAATATTACACTCAAAATTTTATTAAGCGATAGTAATGAAAAGCCGCGGGACGAATGGTTCCACGGCTTTTCTAATTTTCACAAAAAACTTAACTATGCATGTGTCGTTGTTTTTAGCGGGATCAATGTAATGAGGAGACAGAGTCTCTATTCAATAAAGTCTTTTTCGCGAGTGTATGGGGCAAAGCTCTAAAAATTCATTCGGGAACGAATATAGGCGAACACAATGCCTGACAAAACGATACATTGTAGTAGGTATCGATTTCCGAGGGGGTGAGGATTGTGGCGAATCAACATGCCAATCATTCAATCAATGACTTTAAACAATTCGTCAAAAAGCATCCCAAGCTGATAAAAGAAGTACGCAAAGAACAAAGGAGCTGGCAGGACGTATATGAAAATTGGGTCCTCTTCGGGGAGAGCGACCCGATTTGGGATCCGTATCGGGAACCGGTAGAAGCTGCGAAAGCTGTGCCTGAAACAGAGCAAAAAAATGATTTTGTCTCTAAAATGGTGACTGCGGTGAAAAAGATGGATGTCAATCAAATGAACGAACAAATTGATAAAATGAGTCAGTCGATCTCATCGTTGCAAAATCTTCTTCATACATTTTCAAGTAGCGACCAGAAACAATCTCAGCCAGGCTCTGGACAGCATCCTTTTTCTTTTCGGAAGGATTAAAAAAGGGGAGCTCATATGCGCAAAGAGGTACAGGAATTTATTTCAGCAAACGAAGAACGGAAACGATTCATCAGAGAACAGCCGATATGGTACCGCAGACTTTCAAGAAAACCGGATGATCTATCCTCCTTTCAGCTTGAGATGATGAACTTTTATGAAAAAACCATACCGCACCGGGTGAACCAATTTACGAACGGGATTCAAATGGCGCAAATGATGATGCAAATGTTTCATGCGATGCGGACAAAAGATTAAAAGGCCCGAAAAAGGGTCTTTTTCCATGCTGTAAATGAAGGGAATTGTTTTCGGGTTGCGGTTAAGCATTTTCCAATTGGCTGGTTTCGTGGTAAACTAACAACTGGAGGTGCGTGCTATGTATGCGACGATGGAATCCGTGCGGCTTCAAAGTGAAGCTCAGCAGCTTGCCGAGATGATTCTGCAGTCGGAGACGGCTGAGAACTACCGCAATTGTTATAAGCGTCTCCAAGAAGATGAAGAGGCAGGACGGATTATTCGTTCTTTTATCAAAATAAAAGAGCAGTATGAGGATGTACAGCGTTTTGGCAAATATCATCCTGACTATAGAGAAATAACCCGGAAAATGAGGGAGATCAAGCGGGATCTGGACCTGAATGATAAGGTGGCTGACTTCAAGAGAGCTGAAAATGAGCTCCAGTCTATTCTTGATGAGGTAAGCGTCGAGATTGGGACTGCTGTTTCGGAGCATGTTAAAGTTCCGACTGGGAACCCTTATTTTGACGGTTTGTCTTCATGCGGAGGCGGCTGCGGTTCAGGCGGAAGCTGCGGATGCAAAGTGTCCTGACGAGACTGGCCGTCTCGTCTTTTACATATAAGAAAAATCAGGCAGGTGATTGTATTGGAGAATAGGCGCCAGGGCATGATTGTGTATCTGCAATCCCTAAAGCAAAGCAAAATGCTGAGGAAGTTCGGAAATGTGCACTATGTATCAAAACGATTAAAATATGTCGTGCTGTATTGCGATATGGACCAAATTGAAAAAACAATGGACAAGATTGCGTCTTACTCTTTTGTGAAAAAAGTAGAGCCTTCTTATAAACCGTTTTTAAAATTGGAATTCGAGTCAAAGCTTGATAAAGCAAAAGAATACGATTATAAAATCGGCATATAGCTATATAAAAAAATCCCCGCAGACTTCTGCGGGGTCCTTCTATTCCTTAACATGTTAAGGAGAAGGCAAAGGGAGAGGAGAAACCGGAGGAAGAACTTATGGGGAAACGTAAGTCTTCTCCGCGGTTGGCAACAACATCCTCTAGATGCTGTTGCTTATAGTATGGACAAGGATCAGTCTGCCTATACACCTGTTTATCAAGATTAGCGTTCATTGTTTGAAAGAATGCTTTATGTTAAGATAGGATTGATTTTTTTCTATGTACATAGCGGCGTCCGGCCGAACAAAGAAACAAAATAGCTTTTAGAAAAAGTGGTGTGGAACATGAGAGTAATTTCTGGATCAAAAAAAGGCCGTTCACTAAAGGCTGTGCCGGGAACATCAACAAGACCGACAACCGACAAAGTGAAGGAATCCATATTCAATATGATCGGCCCTTATTTTGACGGGGGCAGGGGACTTGACTTATTCGCAGGGAGCGGAGGACTTGGAATCGAAGCGCTTTCACGCGGGTTTGAGCATTGTATATTCGTTGACCGTGATTTTAAAGCGATTCAAACGGTAAAATCAAATTTAAAAATGCTGGAGCTTACAAAAAATGCCCAGGTATACCGGAATGATGCGGAACGGGCTTTGCACGCTGCTGCAAAGAGAGAAACAGGCTTTCGCGGCATTTTTCTTGATCCGCCGTATAAGGAACAAAAGCTAAAAGCGCTTTTAACTATGATTGATGAATATCAAATGCTGGAAGAGGACGGCTTTATCGTTGCTGAGCATGACAGAGAGGTCGAGCTTCCCGAAACCGTAGGAGATCTTGTGATGACAAGAAAAGAAACCTATGGACTTACTGGTGTAGCGATCTATAAAAAGAGGGGGTAGTGATGTGGCGAGTATAGCTGTCTGTCCCGGCAGTTTTGATCCGGTGACCTACGGGCATCTGGACATCATCAGACGCGGGGCGCATATTTTTGAACAAGTGTATGTATGTGTGCTGAATAATTCTTCGAAAAAGCCTTTGTTCAGTGTGGAAGAGCGGTGTGAGCTTCTGAGAGAAGTGACAAAAGACATCCCGAACATAACAGTTGAAACGTCGCAAGGACTGTTAATTGATTATGCAAAAAGAAAAAAGGCGAAAGCGATTTTAAGAGGATTGAGAGCGGTATCTGATTTTGAATACGAGATGCAGGGGACATCCGTAAACCGTGTGCTTGATGAATCCATTGAGACGTTTTTTATGATGACAAACAATCAGTATTCGTTTTTAAGTTCAAGCATCGTAAAAGAAGTGGCTAGATACAATGGATCAGTATCAGAGTTTGTGCCGCCTGAAGTAGAGCTGGCGCTTCAGCAAAAATTCGGACAAGGATGAGGTTTTTGACTCATCCTTTTTTTGTTCCGTTCGTCAGTCTGTAAGAAAAAATGATAATGTACGTAAACAACGCGCATAATGTGACAGCAGGCCCAATCTGCACAAGCAGATTCCAGCCGTTTATAAATGCAGTAGGCATCTCGCTTGTATTAAGAGATTTAAATACATACTGATACGGATCATGCCATGCCGTGTAAAGCGGTTTCCATAAAAGCATGACGAAGACGGCGGCATAAACGCCCTGCAGCAATCTTGCGATAAAGAATGGTTTAAATCTGATATCCGTTTCCGATAAAATGCCTGCCACCTGAGCTTGAACGGAAAAGCCGCTAAACCCGAGAATAAAGCTGACGACAATGGCTTTTTGCAGAAGAGAAACATCTGTCTCACTGACAAGCTTGCTTCCTAATGTGATTTCAAACATCCCTGATAAAAGGGGAATGTCCAATTGTGCCGGTAGCTGAAACAAGGTCAGCACGCCTTTTGTGATAACAGACAGAATTTCAGTCAGCTGCACCACGGACAACAGCCGGTTAAAGACAGAAAATAAAATAATAAAGCCTCCCACCATAAGAAGGGTTTGAACAGAAGAGGTCACGGCGTCGCCTAAAATTTTGCCCAGAGGCCGTTTTTCCGCGAGTCTGGCGGTATGCAGAGCGTGTAAAGCATCTTTAATCGAAGGAAAAGGTATTGTATTCTTCCCTCTGAGAAGCTGCTCTTCCTTGCGGCCATAAGAACGCATCGTTAAACCGACAGCCAGATTCCCCAAATAGTGTGCAGAAGCCAATAAAATGCCCAATGACGCGTTTTGGAAGAAACCGACGGCAACAGCGCCGAAAATAAAGAGCGGGTTTGAAGAATTGGTAAATGACGCAAGCCGTTCTGCTTCTACTCTTGAAATCTGCTTTTCCTGCCGCAGACGGGCAGTGAGCTTTGCTCCCGCTGGATTTCCTGATGCCATTCCCATAGCAAGAACGAAGCCGCCAACACCAGGCACCCGAAAGATTGGCCGCATAAAAGGCTCAAGCAACACACCGACAAACCGCACAATGCCGAAACCGATTAGAAGTTCAGACAGAATAAAAAATGGCAGCAATGACGGAAACACAACCTCCCACCACATAGAAAGCCCGGTTTTAGAGGCTTCGAATGAGGCCTGCGGATGTGAGATAACAGTTGCTGTTAAAAATAGAAAAAACGAAGCAATTAAAAGTGTGTTAATCTTCGACAAGTTCATTCTTACCTCCCCGATGCTAAAAATGCCCAATGACATGTATATCATGATAAAATAATGTATGACACGAAACGGCCAAGCAGTACCTGTCCTCTTGATTCTTTGTACTAATATACGAGCATAGGGGCTCAGTTTAGACCATAGAATTCGGTATACAGGGAATTCAGGCAGGAGGTTAACGCGTTGACCAAACCTAAAATCGGGTTAGCGTTAGGATCGGGAGGGGCCAGAGGGCTCGCTCATCTCGGTGTGCTTTCCAGTTTACATAAGCACCAAATTGAAGTAGATATGATTGCGGGGAGCAGCATGGGCGCTTTGGTGGGCAGTTTCTATGCCGCCGGCCATGATGTGGCAACGATGAAAAAAGTCGCCAAAGCCTTTAAGCGGCGGCTTTATGCTGATTATACGGTGCCCAGACTTGGTTTTTTAAAGGGTGACCGCGTCAGGCAGCTTGTGCATGCTTATACATTCGGAAAACCGATCGAAGAGCTCCAAATCCCGCTGGGCATTGTAGCCTGTGATTTACAGACGGGAGAAAAGATTGTGTTCCGCAAAGGATCAGTGTCAGATGCGGTGCGGGCCAGCATCAGCATACCGGGTATTTTTATTCCGCAGAGGCTGGGCGGACGGCTTCTTGTAGACGGGGCAGTCGTCGACCGAATTCCGGTTTCAGTTGTAAAAGACATGGGGGCTGATATCATCATCGCCTCGGATGTCTCCAGGGTTCGAAAAACCGAAACAGCGGCGCATATTTTTGATGTGATTATGCAAAG
This sequence comes from Bacillus sp. T17B1, assembly GCF_026796395.1. Classification (NCBI taxonomy): domain Bacteria; kingdom Bacillati; phylum Bacillota; class Bacilli; order Caryophanales; family Bacillaceae; genus Bacillus; species Bacillus sp. T17B1. The sequence goes on along the minus strand of NZ_JALAYA010000011.1, from coordinate 63,565 downwards.
TATGGATATACTTCAAAATGAATTGGTGCGACATCAAACGATCGCCGCAGATATCATGATTCGCCCTTCTCTTGAAACATACAGCTCAAGCTCGTTTGCTAATATTGATGCAATGATATCGGCAGGCGAGGAGGCGACAAATCGAATGATCAGCAAGATAAGAAAAGAAATACAGAATTGGGAGGGCTCATAATTTGCTACGTAATAAACATTTTACCTGGATGCTTGTCATCCTCATTCTGATTGCCGTTTTATCATTTATAAAACTTCCATACTATATTACAAAACCGGGAGAAGCGACTGAACTTGCTTCACTGATAAAAGTGGAGGGAGGCTACCCGGAAACAGGGAGTCTGTCCTTAATGACCGTCAAAGTGGGACCGGCTAATCCGTTCACATATGTGTGGGCAAAGATGCACCCTTATTATGAAATTGTTCCTGATGAGAGCATCAAGGAAGAAGGTGAATCAGATAAGGAGTATATGAAAAGGCAGCTCCAAATGATGCGAAGCTCGCAAGAAAACGCGGTTATAGCGGCCTATGAACAGGCAGGAAAAAAAGTCAGCTATAGCTTTAACGGCATATACGCAAGCTCGGTTGTAGAAAACATGCCTGCAAAAGGGAAAATAGAAGTAGGTGATAAAATCATCAGTGCAGACGGCAAAAACTATCAGTCTGCCGAAAAACTGATTGATTATATCAGCAGTAAAAAAGCGGGAGATAAAGTCGCATTAAAAATCGAAAGAGAAGAAAAAGTAAAACGTGTCACCCTTACGTTAAAACAATTTCCTGATGAGCCGGATCGGGCAGGAATTGGAGTTTCGCTCTATACGGACAGAAACGTCAAAGTAGAACCTGATATTGATTTTGAAATCGAAAATATCGGCGGTCCGTCAGCGGGGTTAATGATGTCACTTGAAATCTATAATCAGCTGACAAAAATAGACGAAACAAAAGGCTACGATATTGCGGGAACCGGTACGATTGATGTTGACGGGACAGTAGGCCCGATCGGCGGCATTGATCAAAAAGTCGTCGCCGCAGACAAAGCCGGAAAAGACATTTTCTTCGCGCCAAATCAAAACGGCGCCAGCAATTCTGATTATAAAAATGCGGTGAAAACAGCAAAAGATATTGATTCAGACATGAAAATTGTGCCTGTTGATACGATGCAGGATGCGATTGATTATTTGAATAAGCTGAAAGCGAAAAGCACCTGATCCTCAGGTGCTTTTTTATATGTTTAAAAAACGTCGTTCATCCTCATCATATCGAATCGGCGCATGTCCGTATTCTTGCAGGTCAAACTCAGTTCTCAGCGGTTCTTCTATTGGCAGGCTGTAGATTCTGCTTGCTTTTATGTCCAGGTTGAGAGCTGGATGGGAGAATGAGGACAGTTTGCTGACAAGCGTAACAGACAGTGCTTTTTTCTTTTCCGATAAATAAGCCTGTCCTTTTTTTGTCATGCCGAGAAGCCTGATATAAGGCACTTCTTCGTCTTTAAGCAGCTTGTGCATATCTTGTTTTTTCGTTCTGGTTAAAATGTGCGTGTTCATCCGCTGGAGTCTTGTCCACGTATAACGTTTTGTTTTCAGCAGCTCCATAAATTCCTGATAAGTGCTGGCTTTTCTGATCGAACGTAGAATTCTGTGCTCTAAGCCTTCCTCCACCTCGTATACTTCCTGTAATTCCTGTGCTGTTAGAGTTGAAAGGCTGTACTTCAGGTAAGAAAAATAGCTTTCAGGTGTATGCCACAGTCCGAAAGACTTTCGGTAATGTGCTAATTCACGTGCGGATGCAACAGGCAGAAAACGAAGGCAGGCATCAAGATTCTGTTCAATCATCGCTTTTCTGATGCTTGTGGCACTTGCGATATGGTTTTCGCCTTCAGGAAGGTCGGCATCATGATAGTCCGAGGAGATGCGTGCTGTAGTACAAGGTTTCATCGAATATCCCCCGGAAAGAATAGAAGTCACATAATGGTATCCCAGAATGTTATTTGGTTTTGACAAATCAAGTGTATTTTCGGTATGTAAAATGGAGCTGAATGCGATAGCTGCCGCGGCTGGATAATTGGCACCCTTTTTAAGTTCTTCTTTAATACGCTGATCAAATGTAAGTTTATGCTTATCAATAAGCTTTGCTGTTTCTAAGAAAGGCTCAATATCACCATTTTCACTACCGAAAAACAGCGCCTCGCATCCAAGTTTGTTCAGGATGGAAACACTGCCGCGTGCAAAAATCTCCGCTTTTTGCACTGCATAAAGATATGGCAGCTCAATGACAAGATCGACTCCGCTTTGCAGCGCCATTTTTGTTCGGGCCCATTTTGATACTACAGCTGGTTCTCCGCGCTGTAAAAAATGTCCGCTCATTACCGCGACAGCCGTGTCGCATCCGGTTTGCCGCTTTGCTGTTTGGGCATGATAAAGGTGACCGTTATGAAAGGGATTATATTCAACCACCAATCCGACAGCTTTCATATTTTTTCCGCCTTTCTTGCTATGTTTAAAAACGTATGGTACATTTGCAAATGGAAACTCTTACGTCTTTTTTTGTTTAAGTGTATGCATAGCATATTCAACTGTCAATAATACTTGAATGGCAGCATTATGCTGTAAAGAAAAAATATTGACAAAAACAATCTTAAAAGCTATAATCATGTTTGTTGCTTTCATGAGGTGATACAAATGAAATGGACGATTTATCAGCTGCATCAAATGCCAAAACAAAGTTTTGAGTTTGATGAAACAGTTGAGTTAAATGAGCTGACAAAGCTGAATTCTGACATTCGCCGCATTTCTCCCGTCCGGGTGAAGGGCAGAGCGGATATCAAACCCAAACAGGTTTCGTTTGATTTTACAATTTCAGGCGAAATGATTTTGCCATGCTCAAGAACACTCGTTGATGTTCCGTATCCATTTGAAATTTCAACAAAAGAACTGTTTATATTTCATCAGACGGATGATATAGAAGATGATGACGTTCACATTGTTGAGGACGATACTATCGACTTAACTCCGATCGTGAAAGAAGAAATTCTTTTAGAAATCCCTATGCAAATCTTTTGTGAATCTGAACAAGAAAAAGGAGCTGCTCCTCAAGAAGGAAAGGACTGGCAAGTCATTTCGGAGGAAGACAAGAAGAAGCAAGTTGATCCGAGACTCGCAGCCCTTGAAAAGCTCTTAAAACAAGATGATGAATCTTAACTCTTTAAGGAGGTGGGAATAATGGCTGTACCTTTTAGAAGAACTTCTAAAATGAAGAAAAGATTGCGCCGTACACATTTCAAACTTAATGTACCTGGTATGACAGAATGTCCGTCATGCGGAGAGATGAAATTGTCTCACCGTGTATGCAAAGCATGCGGATCATACAACGGCAAAGACATAAATGTAAAAAGTAACTAATAAGAAAAGCGCAGGCTGAAAGCCCTGCGCTTTTTCTTTTTCTCTTCATGTCAGCTTGCGGAAAATTTGTGAGTGCAAATAGTCTATCTAATCTATTACCGGCATATGTATGAGATAAATAAGCTGACATGGAGGGAGATTGAATTTGACCATTACAAGACAAGATGCTTGGACTCAGGATGAGGATTTGCTGCTGGCAGAAGTGGTGCTTCGTCATATTCGAGAGGGAGGAACACAGCTTTCTGCCTTTGAGGAGGTTGGAAGGGCGCTGACCAGAACTGCTGCAGCCTGTGGTTTCAGGTGGAACTCGTATGTGAGAAAACAATACCAGTCAGGCATAGAGCTTGCGAAAAAGCAGAGGAAAGAACTGAGAAAACAAATCGGCGTACATTCTGTTAATATGCCGAATTCAGTTAAACAGGCTGCAGCGGCAGCGTCAGAAGGAAAACGAGATTTGTCCATTCAGGATGTCATTCAATTTCTCGAACAATTCAAAGAAGCACCGTCTGCACAAGACTTTCAGCTTGAAAGGGAAAAACTGAAGGAGCAAATTCAATCGCTGCAAAAAGAGCTTGAGGATTTACGGAGTGAAAATCAAACATTGAGGAACCAGCTAGAGATGACAGAAGAGGATTACAAGGCTCTGATCGATATCATGGATCGGGCCAGAAAAATGGTTGTTTCAAAAGAAGACGGAAGAATGAAAAAAGCGGCTCAAGAAACGTAATGGAACGCCTGAAATGAACCGGCCCTAGAGTAAGAAATAGGCCGGTTGTTTTTATTTCTATGCAGATTCCCCGGGTGTCATTTCATGATCCATATCGGGATGCCAGATGAGCGGGTTTTCCCCTTTGTCCCGCGCCATATCGTATTTAACAGTTTCAAAATTCATTTTATTCCAAAACTCTGCTGATTTCATTCGCGGATTTGTGCGAATTGGCATTTTGAATGATTTAGCGAATTCAACCAACGCTGTCCCGTATCCTCTGTTCTGGTAGCCCGGAAGAACTTCAAGCTTCCACAGCTCCAAGTAATCCTGGCGGTTGTCGAAATAAGGATTCGATTTGCCGTTAACTTGATACAGACTCATTCGCGCTACAAGTTTATCCCCGAAATAAATTCCGTAAAAAGGTGAGGTGCTGTCATTTTCAATAATATTATCCTGAAGATCTTCAAGCATTGAAAGTTCCTGAATGCCGTATTCTTTGAATTTCTTGAATTCTTCAAGTGTTTTATAGTTGATTAGCAGACGTTCTACCTTTACCAAACCAAACTCCCCCTTTGTTGTTTCTGCATATATTGTAAACGCTTTTTTCAAAAAATCCAAATATTTAAACTTTAGTTTTAAACACTCGGAATCTTTGAGAAGTAATTTCTGTGTACTTCTGCTATGATAATACGTAAAAGCTAAATTGGGTGTGACGTCATGAAAATTGGAATTATCGGCGGAGGTTCCGTCGGTCTTTTATGCGCCTATTATTTGTCACTTCATCACGAGGTGACTGTTGTGACAAGGCGGAAAGAACAGGCTGCGGCCATTCAGTCTGAAGGAGTCCGTCTTTATAAAGGCGGCAAAGAATTCAGCGCTGATTGCAGTGCGGACACGAGTATCAATTCGGATTTTGATCTTCTTGTCGTGACAGTGAAGCAGCATCAGCTTCAGTCTGTTTTTCCGTTGCTTGAACGGATCGGGAAAACGAACATATTATTTTTGCAAAACGGCATGGGACATATCCACAACCTAAAAGACTGGCATGTTGAACATTCCATTTATGTTGGAATTGTTGAGCACGGAGCTGTAAGAAAATCAGATACAGCTGTTGATCATACAGGCGTAGGTGCGATAAAATGGAGCGCGTTCGACGATGCTAAACCAGATCGGCTGAACATCTTGCATCAGCATAATCGCTCGGAATTTCCAATTCTTTATGAGAGGGATTGGTATCCCCTGCTGACGGGCAAGCTGATTGTAAATGCCTGTATCAATCCGTTAACCGCGTTATTGCAGGTGAAAAATGGAGAACTGCTGACAACGCCAGCTTATCTGGCTTTTATGAAACTGGTTTTTCAAGAGGCATGCCGCATTTTAAGGCTTGAAAACGAAACAGAGGCTTGGGAGCGGGTTCGGACCGTTTGCGGGCAAACGAAAGATAATCGCTCTTCTATGCTGGTTGACGTCATTGAAGGCCGGCAGACAGAAATTGATGCCATTATCGGATATTTATTGAAGGAAGCAAGACTTCACGGCCTTGATGCCGTCCATCTGGAGTTTTTATACGGCAGCATTAAAGCTTTGGAGCGAAATACAAACAAAGTCTTTTGAGCTTTTTCTGTAACATGCTATACTCATTTCGGATAACTAACTATTTATTGGAGAAAGGAAGTTCTAGAAGATGCAGCTAACTGAACTTTCCATCAAAAATCAGAATGTGTTTGTACAGCACTATATAGATGGCAAAGAAGATATGTCTTCTTTTTTTGATTACAGCATTCATAATAAGGATATGTGGGGCGAAAGACTGAAAGACTTATCCTCCCGATTTTTCGCAAGAGAGGAATTGGCGGCGTACTTATCCTCATATCATAACAAATTCGGTTCAAGTGCCATGCAGTCTGCTATTGAGAAGCTGAAGGACCCGTCAAGTGCCGCTGTTGTCGGCGGACAGCAGGCCGGACTTTTAACAGGACCGCTTTACACGATACATAAAATCATTTCAATCATTGTGTTAGCAAAGGAACAAGAAAAGCAACTGCAAGTGCCTGTCATACCGATCTTCTGGGTGGCCGGAGAAGACCACGATTTGGATGAGATTAATTTTGTCCATACATCCGAAGAGAACGGGCCTGTGAAAAAAAAACTGCCTCAGTCTTATTGGAAGAAATCTTCGGCAGCAAGCACATCGCTTGATCAGGAAAAATGTGCCGAGTGGATAGATGATGTATTTGCCGCTTTTGAGGAAACGGACCATACAAATGCACTTCTCGACAATGTAAAACGATGTTTAAGGGAATCTGTTACATTCACTGACTTCTTTGAACTGTTGATCGCGGATCTGTTCCAAGAGGAGGGGTTAGTTTTATTAAATTCTGGAGATCCGGGGATTAAAAAGCTGGAAACGGCCATGTTCCAAAAGATTCTTCGGGAAAATGATGAACTCGCCCGCGCGGTTTCAGATCAGCAGGCCTTCATGCGTGAAGCAGGCTACAAGCCGATTATCGAGTCCGGAAAAGAACAGGCGAACCTGTTTTATGAATATGAAGAAGAACGTTTTTTAATTGAGAAAGACAACGGTCATTTTGTCGTCAATGAGCTTGATCTTACATGGACGATGGATGAACTTTATACACATATGGAAGAGCATCCTGAGCGTTTTAGCAACAATGTCGTGACGAGGCCGTTAATGCAGGAATACCTCATTCCGACTTTAGCATTTATTGCAGGGCCCGGAGAAATCAACTATTGGGGTGAGCTCAAACAGGCCTTTGCGGTGATGGGCTTTAAAATGCCCCCTGTTATGCCAAGGATGAACATTACGATACTTGAACGGCATATTGAGAAAAAGCTGCTTGAACGGAATATCTCATTACAAGACGCGATTGAACGCGGAACAGAGAATCAAAGAGAGACATACTTTGAGCACCAGATTCCGGAAGAGTTTACAGCAGTGATGGATGAGGCGAAAAGCCAAATTGAAGCGATTCACAAAGCGGTCCGGCAGGAGGCGTTGAAGGTTGATCAAAGCATGGAACCTTTACTCCTGAAAAATGCCACCTTTATACAGGATCAGCTTCAGTTCTTAGAGCGTACTGTGACGAAGCGAATTGAAGAAAAAGAAGGCTATGTCCTGAAGGATTATGAGAGAATCCAAAATAGCATTAAGCCGCTTCTTGCGCCGCAAGAACGAATTTGGAATATTATGTATTATTTAAATAGGTATGGTCCAAAATTCTTCACATCATTCAAAAATCTGCCATTTTCTTTTCAAAATCAACATCAAGTTGTCAAACTTTGAAATAAAGTTTTAAAGAACCCTGAATAGTTCAGGGTTTTTTTTTATGGGTAAACAGTGTAAAATGAAGTTGTGGAGAGAAGTGGTGGATAGTGGTGAGTTAAGGAGAGAAAGTGGGGCAAGAGATCATGTTTATGGGTGAATATCAGCATACCATCGATGCGAAGGGCCGCATGATCGTACCCGCTAAATTCAGAGAAGGCCTAGGTGAGCAATTTGTGCTGACTAGAGGGCTTGACCAATGTCTCTTCGGCTACCCTATGCACGAATGGAAACAAATTGAAGAGAAACTAAAAGCACTTCCTCTCACTAAAAAAGATGCCCGTGCGTTTACCCGTTTCTTCTTTTCAGGGGCGACCGAATGCGAACTGGACAAGCAAGGCAGGGTAAATATCGCATCATCTCTATTGAATTACGCCAAACTGGAAAAAGAATGTGTTGTTATCGGGGTTTCTAATCGAATTGAATTGTGGAGTAAAGTAATTTGGGAACAATACACAGAAGAGCAAGAAGATTCATTTGCTGAAATTGCTGAAAACATGATTGGGTTTGATATATAATGATTCTTCGTGTATAACACTCTAAAAACAATTTCAATTCATCCTGATAAAAGGTGGGACCAACACAATATGTTTCAACACAAGACAGTACTTCTTCGTGAAACCGTAGACGGGCTCAATATTAAACCGGACGGTACATATGTAGACTGCACACTCGGCGGAGCTGGGCACAGTACATACTTATTGCAGCAGTTATCCGAGAAGGGGCGTTTAATCGCTTTTGACCAAGACGATATGGCATTACAGTATGCGAAAGAAGCGTTGTCCGATTATAAAGGGCAGCTTATTCTGATTAAAAGCAATTTCAGGTATTTAAAAGAATGTTTGAATGAACAAGGCATTACTGAAGTAGACGGTATTTTATTTGATTTAGGGGTGTCTTCTCCGCAGCTGGATACACCGGAACGCGGATTCAGTTACCATCATGACGCACCGTTAGACATGAGGATGGACCAGTCGGCCACACTTACGGCGAAAGAAGTCGTTAATGAGTGGCGCTATGAAGATCTCGTTCGTATATTCTTTAAATACGGCGAAGAAAAGTTCAGTAAACAGATCGCCAGAAAAATTGAAGAGGCAAGAATCAAATCTCCTATTCAAACTACGGGCCAACTGGTCGATCTAATAAAAGACGCGATTCCCGCTCCAGCGAGAAGGAGCGGAGGACATCCTGCTAAACGCGTGTTTCAGGCAATCAGAATTGCTGTGAACGATGAACTTAAGGTGTTTGAAGAGGCTTTGGAGCAAGCAATTGAGGTTCTGAAGCCAGGGGGAAGGGTATCAGTCATTACCTTCCACTCGCTTGAAGACAGAATTTGCAAATCCACTTTTAAAGAAAAGTCGTCACTTCCGGAACTTCCTCCGGGTCTTCCAGTCATACCGGAAGAGTTTGAACCGGAGCTAAAGCTCATCACACGAAAACCGATTACGGCATCTCAAGAAGAGCTTGAAGAAAATAACCGGGCTCGTTCTGCGAAGCTTCGGATTGCCGAAAAAAGAAAATAAAAACGCGAAAGCAAATTAAAAGGAGGTCATCAGCCTATGAGCAATTTAGCTTACCAACCAGAGAAACAGCAGCGGCATGCGATTAGTCCTGAGAAAAAAGTGATTGTCAAGAAAAGGGCTTCCATTACTCTCGGGGAAAAAGTGCTCCTTGTCCTCTTTGCTGCGGCGGTGCTCAGCGTATCGCTTTTGATTGTATCGAAGGCGTATGCGGCATATCAAACCAATATTGAGGTGCAAAAGCTTGAGGAGCAAATTTCAGCCGAAAACAAGCAAATTGGTGACCTCGAAAAAAATGTTGCTGATTTAAGCAAACCCCAGCGCATTATGGACATTGCGAAAAAGAACGGATTGAATTTAAAAGATAAAAAAGTGAAAAACATACAGGAATGATTCAAATGCCAAAAAAGAATAAATTTATGAATAGAGGAGCAGCGATTCTAAGTATTTGTTTCGCTCTCTTTTTCTTTGTGATCCTGGGGAGAATGGCATATATTCAAATAACCGGAAAAGCGAATGGCGAAGTTCTTGCGACAAAAGCGACAGAGCAGCATGAAAAGAAACGGACCATCGAAGCAAGCCGCGGCTCGATTTTAGACCGGAAGGGAAAAGTGATAGCAGAGGATACAGCGACATATAAACTGATTGCCATTCTCGATGAAAAAATGACCACTGATATCAAGCATCCTCAGCATGTCCAAAACAAAGAAAAAACGGCGGAAGCGCTATCTAAAGTGATAAAGATGGACAAAGCTGACATTCTTGATATCTTAAATAAGGATGCGAAACAAGTCGAGTTCGGCTCAGCAGGCCGGGATATTACGTATTCGCAAAAGCAAAAAATCGAAAAGCTGAAACTCCCGGGCATTTCATTTTTACGGGATACAAAACGCTACTATCCAAACGGCGTATTTGCATCCAATTTAATCGGCTATGCCGAGGTTGATCAAGAAACAAATGAAATTTCCGGCGCGATGGGATTAGAAAAAGTGCTGGATAAGTATTTGAAGGAGCGGGATGGATATGTGACATATGAAAGTGACAAATTCGGCTGGGAGCTCCCGAACAGCAAAAATAAAATTACAGCACCAAAAAATGGTGATAATGTATATCTAACCATTGACCAGAAAATTCAAACCTTTTTGGAAGACAGCATGACGAAAGTGGCGAAAAAGTATAATCCGAAAAAAATCATGGCTGCAGTCGTCGACCCGAAAACGGGCAAAGTGCTTGCCATGGGGCAGCGCCCAAGCTTTGATCCGAACACGCGCGATGTGACGAACTACTATAATGATTTAATTTCATATGCGTATGAGCCTGGATCAACGATGAAGATCTTTACACTTGCTGCTGCCATACAGGAGAATGTGTATAACGGCAATGAAAAGTACAAGTCTGGAACATACAAAGTAGGCGGAGGAATAGTAAGAGACCATAATGAAGGGGTAGGCTGGGGGCCAACTTCATACCATGATGGTGTAGTACGGTCTTCTAATGTGGCTTTTGCCAAATTGGCTAATGAAAAGCTAGGCTATAACCGTCTAAATGAATATCTTCATAAATTTAATTTCTATCAAAAAACGGGTATTGACTTGCCGAATGAAGTTTCAAGTAAAATGAACTTTAAATATGAATTTGATAAAGCATCGACTGCATATGGTCAAGCTTCCGCTGTTACACCAATTCAACAGCTGCAGGCTGCGACTGCGATAGCAAATGACGGTAAAATGATGAAACCTTACGTCATAGACCATATTGTTGATCCAGATACAAAGAAAACCATTTATCAAAATAAACCTCAGTCGGCTGGTACGCCAATCTCTGCAGACACCGCTAAAGAGGTTCGTAATATTTTAGGTGATGTTGTTACATCTGATATCGGTACTGGGCAGCCTTATAAAATTGAAGGATTTGATGTAGCTGTTAAAACCGGGACAGCACAAATTGCCGGGCAAAACGGTTATCTATCTGGGCGCGATAATTATGTTTTTTCTGTTATGGGAATGGCGCCTAAAGATGATCCTGAGCTGCTGATCTATGTTGCAGTGCAGCAGCCGCAATTAGAAAATGATGAAACGGGTTCAAACCCAGTATCAGAAATCTTTAACCCAACAATGAAAAACAGCCTGCACTACCTGAACATTGAACCGACTGAAACGTCTGATTCAAATAAGGAAGAAACGAAAGCGCAGACAATGCCTGATTTAACAGATCAATCGGTAACTGCTGCCCAAAAGAAAGCAAAAGAAGAGAATCTCACACCGATTGTCATCGGCAGTGATGTCGCTGTAAAAGAACAGTATCCAAAAGCAGATGAGGAAGTTCTGACCAATCAAAAGGTGTTCCTGAAAACGGGCGGCAACATCAAAATGCCTGATATGACAGGCTGGTCGAGAAGAGAGGTTCTTCAGTACGCCGAGCTGGCGGGAATTCATATTGAGGTAAGCGGACAAGGTTATGCTGTCAGCCAAAGCGTTAAGAAGGACAAAGAAATAAAAGACAAAACCGTCATCAAGGTTAAGTTTAAAAATCCGGATTAAAAAGAAAGCTTGCGTTATGCAGGCTTTCTTTTTTTATACCTTCAGTTGAGCATCGTTCTACCTGTCCGATTACAGGCATAAAATGAAACAAGCCTAAATAAGGAGTGAACGGTCTCTTGCGCGTCTCGAATGTAACGGTTAGAAAACGTTTATTATTTGTTTTGCTTTTTGGCGTGATCGTGTTTTTGATCATTGATACTAGGCTGGGGTATGTTCAGTTTGTGATGGGCGAGAAACTGACTTCGCTGGCGAAAGATTCCTGGAGCAGGAACTTGCCGTTTGAGCCGGAGAGAGGCGAGATTCTGGATCGGAACGGTGTAAAACTCGCAACAAACAAAAGTGCGCCGACCGTATTCGTCGTGCCGCGCCAAGTCCAGAATCCAATGAAAACGAGCAAGCAGCTGGCGGCGGTATTAAACATGTCAGAAGAAAAAGTATATAAGCATGTGACGAAAAAAGCGTCAATTGAAAAGATAACTCCGGAAGGAAGAAAGATATCAAATGAAAAGGCGAAAGAAATTAAAGCGCTTGATTTAAAGGGAGTGTATGTAGCGGAGGATAGTATCCGCCATTACCCGTTCGGCAGCTATTTATCTCATGTGCTTGGATTTGCCGGTATTGACAACCAAGGACTCCTTGGACTTGAAGCCTATTACGACGATGATCTCAAAGGTGAAAAAGGGTCTGTTAAGTTTTATACGGATGCCAAGGGGAAGAAAATGCCTGATGAAGCGGATGACTACACGCCGCCTAAGGACGGGCTTGATATGAAGCTGACAGTTGATTCAAAGGTTCAGACGATAATGGAAAGAGAGCTTGATAACGCTGAGGCCAAATACCACCCTGACGGTATGATTGCCGTCGCCATGAATCCGAAAAACGGAGAAATATTGGGAATGGCGAGCAGACCTGACTTTGACCCGGCTGATTATCAATCGGTCGATCCGTCAGTCTACAATCGGAATCTTCCGGTATGGAGCACGTATGAGCCGGGATCTACCTTTAAAATTATTACACTTGCAGCAGCACTAGAGGAGCAAAAAGTAAATTTAAAACGTGATCAATTTTACGATAAAGGGCATGCGGAAGTGGATGGAGCGAGACTGCGGTGCTGGAAAAGAGGCGGACACGGGCTGCAAACGTATCTAGAAGTTGTACAGAACTCCTGTAACCCGGGGTTTGTTGAATTAGGCGAACGCTTAGGAAAGGAGAAGCTTTTCAAATATATCAAAGACTTTGGTTTTGGGCAAAAAACGGGAATTGATCTGCAGGGCGAGGGAACAGGAATTTTATTCCCGCTTGACAGAGTAGGGCCGGTGGAGCAAGCGACTACGGCTTTCGGACAGGGGGTATCTGTCACGCCGATTCAGCAGGTTGCAGCCGTATCTGCCGCTGTAAACGGAGGAACGCTCTACACACCTTATATTGCAAAGGAATGGATTGACCCTGTAACGAAAAAAACAGTTAAAAAACAATCACCAATCGCAAAGAAACAAGTTATTTCTGAGGGGACATCAAAACAAATCCGTTATGCACTAGAGAGCGTCGTCGCGGAAGGCACGGGCCGCAATGCATTTGTTGAGGGGTATCGTGTCGGCGGTAAAACGGGAACTGCACAAAAGGTTAAAGATGGAAAATACCTTGAAAACAACCATATTGTATCATTTATCGGTTTCGCGCCGGCTGACGATCCGAGTCTTGTCGTCTATGTCGCGGTAGATAACCCGAAAGGCACGATTCAGTTTGGCGGAACGGTTGCAGCGCCAATTGTCGGTAATATTATGAGAGACAGCCTGCCGGAGCTTGGTGTGAAGCCTCGGAAAAATCAAATCGAGAAAAAATACCAATGGAACGACACAAAAACAGTAGAAGTTCCGAATGTTGTAGGGATGTCTGTCTCAGATCTTGAGTCACTTTTGGTGAATCTCAATGTGGATGCTTCCGGGAAAGGAAGCAAAATCGTTAAACAATCGCCAGCTGCCGGAACGAAAGTAAAAGAGGGCTCAAAGATACGCGTTTATTTGACTGAAGAAGATGAAAAGGAGGCAGCCGATTAATTCGGGCTGCCTTTTATATTATTGCAGAAAAATTGCTGATATCTTTCAAGATTAGCTGGATGTATCCTTTTATTTACGCTAAAATATGAACTGTATGCTTAAAATCATTATCACATCAGTTGACGTGACTTCAATGATAAAAAGAACGAACTAGAATGTTGAGAGGTTTGATACGATGAAACTTACAAAGCTGCTTACATATTTAACAACCGAACCATCTGTAAACGACTCACAAGACCCTGAAATAACTTCAATTGAGATGGACTCCAGAGAAGTAAAAGAAGGGAGTCTTTTTGTATGTGTAAAAGGGTATACGGTGGATGGCCATGATTTTGCGCAAAAAGCAGTAGAAAACGGTGCAGCGGCTATTGTGGCAGAAAGAGAGCTCGATGTGGATGTGCCTGTCATTATAGTCCGGCGGTCACTGCGAGCGCTGAGCGTTTTGTCGGATGCGTTTTACGGACAGCCGACTAAGAAGCTCCAGCTGATCGGAATCACAGGTACAAACGGCAAAACATCAACGACCCATATGGTCGATGAGATTATGAAAAAAGCGGGAAAACGCACAGGCCTGATCGGTACCATGTACATGAAAATCGGTGATGAAACAATTCCCGTTAAAAACACGACTCCGGAAAGCGTCACACTGCAGAAAACGTTTAAGAAAATGAATGACAAGCAAGTAGACACTGCCATCATGGAAGTTTCTTCTCACGCTTTGTCTTTGGGACGTGTTCATGGGTGTGATTATGATGTTGCCGTGTTTACGAATTTAACGCAGGACCATCTGGACTACCATAAAACGATGGATGAGTACCGACAGGCAAAAAGCCTGCTCTTTTCTCAGCTTGGCGGGGCTTTCAACCACGAACATCCAAAGCGTGCCGTACTGAATGCTGACGATGAGGCGAGCGCTTATTTTGAAAAGGTAACCGCAGCGCATATCTCTACATACGGAATTAAAAACAATGCTGATGTGATGGCGAAGAACATCACGATCACTGCACAAGGAACAAGCTTTGATCTTGTGACAATGATAGGCACTAAGCACATTACAATGTCGCTTGTCGGACAATTTAATGTGTATAATGTGCTGGCAGCTGTTGCAACATGTATCGCAGCGGGCATTCCGTTTGATACCATTACCGCAGCTGTTGAAGAATTGCATGGTGTAAGAGGCCGATTTGAATTGGTCAATCAGCAGCAGGAGTTTCCGGTCATTGTAGATTACGCACACACGCCGGACAGCCTTGAAAATGTGCTGAAGACTTGCAGGGACATGACGGAAGGAAAGCTTTTTGTCGTTGTTGGCTGCGGGGGAGACAGAGATAAGACGAAACGCCCGAAAATGGCTAGAATTGCTGTGGAGTTGGCTGACGAACCGATTTTCACTTCAGATAATCCGAGAAGCGAGGATCCCCGCGCGATTTTAAGAGATATGGAAGCTGGCGTTGAGAACGAATACTATCACAGCATTGCAAACCGCGAGCAGGCGATCTTTTTCGCGATTGCCAATGCCAAAAAAGGTGACGTTGTTCTTATTGCCGGAAAAGGACACGAAACCTATCAGCAGATTGGAAGCGAAACTTTCGATTTTGACGATGCTGAAGTGGCGGCGAGAGCCATTGTCGAACTCAATAAAAATAAGACAAATTCATAGGAAAGAGATGTTATGGAATAATGGAGCTTGAAAAGATGTTTCATATGGAAAAAAATCATGAATATGATAACTACGTATGTCGTTTGAAAGAAACAGGAGGAGAAAAGGACAATGCTTGAGCAAGTCATTCTGTTTACAATTTTAATGGGATTTTTAATTAGTGTTCTGCTCTCTCCAATTCTTATTCCGTTTTTAAGAAGATTAAAATTCGGCCAGAGTATTAGAGAAGAAGGACCGAAATCACATCAGAAAAAATCAGGGACGCCGACAATGGGCGGGGTCATGATCATACTTTCTATCATTGTGACAACAATTGTTATGACACAGAAGTTTTCAGAAATAAGCCCGGAAATGGTGCTGCTACTGTTTGTTACGCTCGGCTACGGGTTGCTTGGCTTTTTAGATGATTACATCAAGGTCGTCATGAAGCGCAACCTTGGATTGACGTCAAAGCAAAAGCTGATCGGGCAAATTATTATTGCGGTTGTATTTTATGCCGTGTACCATTACTACAATTTTGCGACGGACATTCGAGTGCCCGGAACTGACTTGTCATTTGATCTTGGCTGGGCTTACTTTATCCTGGTGCTCTTTATGCTTGTCGGCGGATCAAATGCAGTTAACCTGACTGACGGTCTTGACGGTCTATTATCCGGTACGGCTGCGATTGCTTTTGGCGCCTTTGCTATCCTGGCATGGAATCAGTCTCAATATGACGTAGCGATTTTCTCAGTTGCCGTTGTCGGTGCAGTGCTGGGCTTCCTCGTATTTAATGCTCATCCGGCCAAAGTCTTTATGGGAGATACGGGATCGCTTGCATTGGGAGGAGCTATCGTTACCATTGCCATCTTAACGAAACTAGAGATCCTGCTGGTTATCATCGGCGGTGTATTCGTTATCGAGACATTATCCGTTATTCTGCAGGTTCTCAGCTTTAAAACGACAGGTAAACGAATCTTTAAAATGAGTCCGCTTCATCACCATTATGAGCTTGTCGGCTGGTCTGAATGGAGAGTAGTCGTGACGTTTTGGGCTGCGGGACTTTTGCTTGCCGTTTTAGGAATTTACATCGAGGTGTGGTTATAAGTGGAAAACGATCAATTTTTACAGAATCAGCATTTTTTAATCCTTGGTCTCGCGAAAAGCGGGTATGCGGCGGCATCCATTCTTCATGAAAAAGGCATTTATGTTGCAGTCAACGACCAAAAGCCTTTTGAAGAAAACGAACCAGCGCAAAAGCTTTCTGAAAAAGGAATCGAGGTTGTTTGCGGGGAGCATCCAGTTTCTCTGTTCGATCAGCATCAAATCACAGTTCTGATCAAAAACCCGGGAATTCCTTATGAAAATATTATGGTTCAGGAAGCGGAAAAAAGAGGCATTCCGGTTTGGACGGAAATTGAGCTCGCTTACTACTTGACAAACGCCAAGTTTATCGGGATTACCGGATCAAACGGAAAAACGACCACGACAACGCTGATTTATGAAATGCT
Organism: Bacillus sp. T17B1; assembly: GCF_026796395.1. Taxonomy (NCBI): domain Bacteria; kingdom Bacillati; phylum Bacillota; class Bacilli; order Caryophanales; family Bacillaceae; genus Bacillus; species Bacillus sp. T17B1. Next base: position 46,836 of record NZ_JALAYA010000011.1, on the reverse strand, counting down.
CAAAGCTGACTCGCAAAAGGCACTGATTGCGGGGAACATCGGCACAGTCGCAAGTGAGGTTGCCTATCATGCTGATGGGGATGAATGGATCGTTACTGAACTGTCTTCGTTTCAGCTGATGGGAACACACGCTTTTAGACCGGAAATCAGTCTGATTTTAAACGTGTTTGACGCTCATTTGGATTATCACCATACGAGAGAAAACTATGAAAAAGCGAAACAGAAAGTGTATCTTCATCAGACTGCCTCAGATAAAGCCATTGTCAACCAGAATGATGAAACTGTCGTGCGTCTGGCTGAAGCAGGAAAAGCCGAAATCATCCCATTTTCAGTCACCAAAACGCTTGAACAGGGCGCTTATGTAAAAGACGGTATGATTATGTTTAACGGCGAAGCCATTATTCCTCTGGAAGAGGTTGTGCTGCCCGGCGCTCATAATTTGGAGAACATTTTAGCTGCTATTGCAGTTGTGAAAACAGCAGGAGCGTCCAACGAAGCAGTCAAAAAGGTGCTGACAAGCTTTACTGGCGTGAAGCATCGTCTCCAATATGTCACAACAGTGAAAGGCCGCAAATTTTATAATGACAGTAAGGCGACAAACATTTTGGCGACAAGCAAGGCGCTTTCAGCGTTTGACAAACCGGTCATCTTGCTTGCGGGCGGACTGGATCGCGGAAATGGTTTTGACGACTTAAAACCATATATGAAACATGTCAAAGCAGTGCTAACATTTGGCCAGACAGCGCCGAAACTTGAGAAGCTCGGCAATGAGATGGGAATACAACATGTCAAACGTGTCGATAATGTTGAACAAGCAGTATCTGCGGCGTTTGCGCTCTCAAATGAAGGAGATGTCATCCTGCTGTCACCTGCGTGTGCGAGCTGGGATCAATTCAAAACATTTGAAGAACGTGGTGACATGTTTATACATGCCGTGCATATGCTTAAGTAAGGGCTTGTCTTGGAGTAAATCGGCAGCCCTAATGACTTTAAGCTTGGGGTGTCGATTGCTTTGACTACTAAAAAAACATCGCCTGATTTCTTATTGGTCATCATTACGTTATTATTATTAACAATCGGGTTAATTATGGTGTACAGTGCGAGTGCGGTATGGGCAGATTATAAATTTGACGACTCATTCTTTTTCGCGAAACGGCAGCTGCTGTTTGCGGGAATCGGCGTCATTGCCATGTTTTTTATCATGAATGTTGATTATTGGACTTGGAGGACATGGTCCAAGCTGCTATTGGTTATCTGCTTTTTCCTTCTGGTGCTTGTTTTGATACCGGGCGTTGGCATGGTGCGAAACGGTTCAAGAAGCTGGATCGGAGTCGGGGCATTCAGCATACAGCCATCAGAGTTTATGAAGCTTGCGATGATCGCATTCCTTGCTAAATTTCTCTCTGAAAAACAAAAAAACATCACATCGTTCAGACGGGGATTCGTCCCGGCACTTGGCATCGTGTTTTCAGCGTTTTTGATTATCATGTGCCAGCCTGACCTCGGAACGGGAACGGTGATGGTCGGAACTTGTATTGTCATGATTTTTGTAGCCGGCGCGCGAATCGCCCATTTTGTCTTTCTAGGGCTGATTGGCCTTAGCGGATTTGTCGGGCTCGTACTATCGGCCCCATATCGGATTAAGCGGATTACCTCCTACTTAAATCCGTGGGAAGACCCGCTCGGAAGCGGTTTTCAAATCATTCAATCGCTTTATGCAGTGGGGCCGGGCGGATTGTTTGGAGTGGGACTTGGACAAAGCAGACAGAAGTTCTTTTATCTGCCTGAGCCTCAAACAGACTTTATTTTCGCCATCTTGTCAGAGGAGCTTGGCTTTATCGGGGGAACGCTTATTTTGCTTCTCTTCAGTGTTCTGCTGTGGAGAGGGATCAGAGTTGCGCTCGGTGCCCCTGATCTGTACGGAAGCTTTGTCGCAGTCGGCATTATTTCAATGATTGCTATTCAAGTCATGATTAATATCGGTGTAGTAACGGGTCTTATTCCGGTAACAGGCATCACGCTCCCGTTTTTGAGCTACGGAGGCTCTTCATTGACCCTGATGCTGATGGCTGTCGGCGTGCTGCTGAATGTGAGCCGCTACTCGAGGTATTAATGAATGTATTGCCAGGCGTCCTATGAACAGGAAGCTGGGAACCAATTGATGCGATAACCCTGTCCAACAAAACAGGGTTATCGCTATGTTATAGAGAAACTTAGACTGGGGGAAGAGATATGCGAATTGCAATAAGCGGAGGCGGTACAGGAGGACATATTTATCCTGCGCTTGCTTTTATTAAAGAAGTTCAGCGCCGTCATCCTGATGTGGAATTTTTATATATCGGAACAGAAAACGGACTGGAGAAAAAAATTGTTGAGCGGGAGAATATACCGTTTCGTTCAATTGAGATTACAGGATTTAAAAGAAAGCTGTCATTTGAGAACGTCAAAACTGTGATGCGTTTTCTGAAGGGTGTAAAAAAGAGCAAGTCGTATTTAGCGGAATTTAAGCCCGATGCCGTGATTGGAACGGGCGGTTACGTATGCGGGCCGGTTGTCTATGCCGCTGCAAAAATGGGAATTCCGACTATTGTCCATGAACAAAACAGCCTCCCGGGCATCACGAATAAGTTTCTTTCAAAATATGTTAATAAAGTAGCGATATGTTTTGAAGAAGCAAAATCACATTTTCCTAGCGAGAAAGTTGTTTTTACGGGAAACCCGAGAGCTTCTGAAGTCGTCTCAATAGAGACGGGCCGATCAATGGACGAATTTGGGCTTTCTGAAGAGAAAAAAACAGTTTTAATCTTCGGAGGAAGCCGAGGCGCTGCACCGATTAACCGTGCTGTCATTGACATGCAGGATGCGCTGAAAACAAGAGACTATCAAGTGCTGTATATCACCGGTGAGGTTCACTATGAAAAAGTGATGAGTGAGCTGAATAGCAAGGGTGCCGCTGATAATATGGTCACAAAGCCGTTTCTTCATCAAATGCCAGAATATTTAAAGGCCATTGATGTCATTGTGGCCAGAGCCGGTGCGACGACGATTGCCGAAATTACTGCTCTCGGAATCCCAAGTGTTTTGATCCCAAGTCCATATGTAACAGCGAATCACCAGGAGGTCAATGCGAGATCTCTCGGCCAGCATGATGCGGCGATTGTTCTGAAAGAAACAGAGCTTAGCGGTGAAAAGCTGATTGATGCGCTCGACCGGATTGTATTGAATGAGCAAACGTTAAAGGAAATGAGCGAACGGACAAAGTCACTCGGTGTTCCTGATGCGGCTGCCCGTTTATACAGCGTACTCGAAGAATTGAAAAAATAATAGAAAAGCAAATGGAATGCGGAGGTTTACGATGGAGAAAGTGATACAGGAATTAAAAGAACGCGAAGTCGGCAAGGTTCTTGCAAACGAACCGCTCGCGAATCATACAACGATGAAAATCGGCGGACCTGCGGATGTATTGGTCATTCCAAGCAGTGTAGATGCTGTCAAAGATATCATGGACGTGATTAAAAAATATGATGTGAAGTGGACAGTCATCGGCCGCGGATCGAATCTTCTTGTTTTAGATGAGGGAATCAGAGGCGTAGTGATTAAGCTGGGTGCAGGTCTTGACCATTTGGAGCTTGAAGGGGACCAAGTAACGGTCGGAGGCGGTTATTCAGTGGTCCGTCTTGCTACATCATTGAGCAAAAAAGGCCTGTCCGGTTTGGAATTTGCTGCGGGTATTCCTGGATCAATCGGCGGAGCGGTTTACATGAATGCCGGCGCTCACGGCTCTGATATGAGCGAAATCCTCGTCAAAGCACATATTTTGTTTGAAGACGGTACGATTGAGTGGCTGACAAATGAGCAGATGGATTTCAGCTACAGAACATCTGTATTGCAAAAGAAACGGCCGGGCGTTTGCCTTGAAGCTGTTCTGCAGCTGGAGCAGAAGGATAAAGAATCAATCGTTCAGCAAATGCAAAGCAATAAAGACTACAGAAAAAATACACAGCCGTATTCAAGCCCATGTGCGGGAAGCATATTTAGAAATCCGCTTCCGAATCATGCTGGAAACCTTGTAGAAAAAGCTGGCTTGAAAGGATATCAAATCGGCGGTGCAAAGATATCGGAAATGCACGGAAACTTCATCGTCAATGCGGGCGGAGCTTCAGCAAAAGATGTGCTTGATCTCATTGACCATGTGAAAAAGACAATCCGTGAAAAATACGAGATTGATATGCACACAGAGGTTGAAATCATCGGCGAAAATCGCTGATTCAAGTTCTGGCTGAAGCTGTTCTTATGATATACTGTAAGCAAATGACAAACGGCATCCATAGTATGCCGTTTGTTTTGGAATAGACAGACTTTTAACAGCTGTTTCATTTGAATGAGGTGAACAGGCAATGAACCCGGGTCATGAACAAGAAAAAATCGTAAACATAGAGGAACGGATTCCTAAAATTAAAGAGCAGCGGAAACAGAAGGCCAACCGCCGTCTCATTTCATTTATTATGCTCTTTTTTATTATGGTGCTGATCATCGTGTATCTGCAGACGCCAATCAGTAAAGTATCAACAATCTCTATTACAGGGAATGAGAATGTATCCAAAAAGGAAATTATCGACCTTTCCGATATTAACAGCGGAGATACTGAGTTTTGGAGTTTGGACAAGAAAAAAACAGAAAAGAAGATTCAGCAAAATAAATTAGTGAAAAAAGCGGAGATCAGCAAATCGCTTCCTAATAAAATCAACATTGCGATTGAAGAATATAAAGCGATTGCTTATTTAGAAAAAGACGATGTGTACTATGAAGTGCTTGAAAACGGTTCAGTGCTGCCAAACGAAGTAACGCCGGATGATGCGGGACCGATACTGGTAAATTGGACAAACGCGAAGAAACGGTCTCAAATGGCCAAGCAGCTCGATGCTTTGTCAAATTCGTTAAAACAGTCGATTTCAGAAATTTATTATACGCCAGTAAAAATGGATGAAAACCGTATTAAGTTGTACATGAACGACGGTTATGTTGTCACTGCGTCTATTAAAACCTTTGCAGACCGTATGAAAACATATCCTTCTATCATTTCGCAGCTTAGCAGCAATAAAAAAGGAATTATTCATTTAGAAGTTGCTACCTATTTCGAAGAGTTTGGAAAAAACGATAAAGCTGCTAAAAAGGAAGATGAAAATTGAGGGGCAAATCAGCAGTCCTCCTTTCTTTGATTATGCTTATCGCAGGCTTTTTGATTTCATTCTCCTTTCAAACGGCAAAAGAAAAAAACAAAAGCGCGGGTGAGACGGAAGAATGGAAAAAAGAATATGCGTTGAGAGATGAACTCTTGAAACAGGAGAAAGAAAATAAAAATCTTGAAAAAGAATTATATCAAAAGCAAAACAAAGTCCGTCAGGCAGAAAATAAACTGAAGAAAGAAAAGACGGAATACTATAACGTCCTCGAAGATACAGAAAAATACAGAATGTACATTGGGGAAGTCGGTGTGCAGGGAAAGGGCATTGAGGTGACCTTGGAGGATGCGTCGTACATACCGGAAGGGGAGAATGTGAACAGTTACATCGTTCACGAAAGCCATATCTTTCAAGTGGTAAACGAATTGTATATCTCTGGTGCGGCGGCCGTCGCCGTTAATGGCCAGCGTTTGACATATGATTCCTATATCAAGTGCAATGGTCCTGTTGTAACGGTAGACGGGGTACAGTACCCCGCCCCATTTACGATATCTGCTATTGGCGATCCTGATGTCCTGCTGCCTTCGTTAAATATAGCAGGAGGCCTGATTGATCAGCTGTCAATGGATCATATTTCTGTTTCCGCAGAAAAAGAGAAAAACGTACAAATGAAACCGATTCTGAAAACGAAGGAATGATTGAAAAAGCGGGTGAAACGGATTGAAAATAAAGCGTTCCTTCATAAGCATCAGTGTGCTTATGGTCATTTTCGGCCTCATGATAGCTGTTCAGTTTAACTCATTGAAGCACCCTCAAGTCCGAGACACAAGAGATATGTGGGATATAAGGGAAGAGCTGACGTCAGAGCAGAAGAAGCAGGAAAAACTGCTGGCTGAAATAAACAAATATGATAAACTGCTCAATAGCTATTCGCAAACGAAAGAAATGACAAAAGAAACCGCGCTTAATAATACCTTGCAAACCTTAAAAAAAACAGCCGGCATGACCGATATAACTGGTAGCGGAATTGTCATCACCATTTCCCCGCTGTTTTCTGAAAGCTTAACAGGAGAGCCGATCGAAAATCCGCCTCCGGATTTGCTGAAGAAGCTGATCAATGAACTCAACTCCTTCGGTGCAGAACATATCTCGATTAATGAGCGAAGAGTTGTGAATCATACGGTCATAAGGGATATAAACGGCACAACGAAAATAGACGGATACAGCCTTGACGATTATCCTTTAAAAGTAAAAGTGCTTGCCGAAGATCCGGACATGCTGTACAGCAGAGTGAAGGGATCAGGACTTGAGGACCTTTTTGCATCTGAAAATTTAGCATTAAAGGCCGGTAAATCTGACAGCAACCTGACACTAAAAGCATATGACAGACCATTAGACGTACAACAGCTGAAACCGCTTAAAGACTGAAAAGGAGGAGAATTGTCATGTGGCTGCCCGTGCTGGGACTGGTGCTCGGAATAGCGATCGGACTGATGACAAACCTAACGATACCGAGTGAATATTCAAACTATTTGTCACTTGCCGTGCTTGCCGCACTTGATACTTTAATTGGCGGAATCAGGGCGCATTTACAAGGTACATATGATGAAATGGTATTTGTTTCCGGTTTCTTTTTTAATATTATATTGGCAATAAGTTTAGCTTTTCTGGGAGTCCATCTTGGTGTAGACTTGTATTTAGCAGGTATATTCGCATTTGGAGTCAGATTATTTCAGAATATAGCCGTTATCAGAAGAAATCTACTAACAAAGTGGAGTCTTTCTAAAAAAAATAAAAAAAATGTGATATAAAAGAGGATATACATAGGATATAACGAATATTTTCAATAAACATAAAATGTGATTAGCATATAAGGAATATTCCGTTGTTATTTTTTTTGTTACACACTTGTAAAGCCACATTCATTGTATTGTTGTTCCGCAAATAATAGAATAGAAATGATCGAAATGTGAGGAGGTGCCATAGAATGAACAACAATGAACTTTACGTCAGTCTTGACATCGGTACGTCCAATACAAAAGTGATCGTCGGAGAAATGACAGATGATTCCCTTAATATTATCGGTGTGGGAAATGTACCGTCTGAAGGGTTGAAAAAAGGCTCAATCGTTGATATAGATGAGACTGTTCATTCTATAAGAAAAGCGTTTGACCAAGCTGAAAGAATGGTAGGTTTTCCGCTTAGAAAAGCTATTGTCGGCGTTAATGGAAATTATATCAATATTCAAGATACAAACGGTGTCGTAGCAGTTTCCAGTGAAAATAAGGAAATTCAAGTTGAAGATGTGCGCCGTGTCATGGAGGCAGCACAGGTTGTTTCAATACCGCACGAACAGCTGATTGTAGACGTCATTCCTAAACAGTTTATCGTTGATGGAAGAGATGAAATCACCGACCCGAAAAAAATGCTGGGTGTGCGTTTAGAAGTTGAGGGCACCTTGATCACCGGTTCAAAAACAATCTTACATAACTTACTCCGCTGTGTTGAAAGAGCCGGTATTGAAATAACTGATATTTGTCTTCAGCCGTTGGCAGCAGGTTCTGCTGCATTATCAAAGGACGAAAAAAACCTTGGTGTGGCTCTCATTGATATAGGGGGAGGGTCAACAACCATTGCCGTATTCCAGAACGGACATCTCACTTCTACCCGTGTCATTCCTCTCGGAGGCGAAAATATCACCAAAGATATTTCCATCGGATTGAGAACGTCAACAGAAGAAGCAGAACGCGTGAAAAAGCAATTTGGACATGCCTACTATGACGAAGCCTCGGAAGATGAAGTATTTGAGGTAACCGTTATAGGCACCAATCAAAAACAAACATTTACACAGCAGGAAGCAGCGAATATCATTGAAGCAAGACTAGAAGAGATTCTTGACATTGTTTCAGAAGAGCTTAGCAGTATGGGCATTACCGATCTGCCGGGAGGCTTCGTGCTGACAGGGGGACAAGCAGCAATGCCGGGTGTCATGTCATTGGCACAGGATGTGCTGCAAAACAATGTCAGAGTGGCAAGCCCGAATTATATCGGTGTAAGAGATCCTCAATATATGACGGGAGTGGGCCTGATCCAATTCGCCTGCGGAAATGCAAGAATTCAAGGCAGAAAAATAGGCTTCAAGATGCCTGAAGAAGCGTTACAGGAAATTGCAGTCTCATCATCAGAGGAACAAGAGCAGCATCATCACCAAAATGAGGTGCAGCAGCGGCCAAAAGGAAAACAAAAAACACAAGCCGAACATAATAAACAGAGCAAAATGAAAAAACTATTAAGCATGTTTTGGGAATAGATAGATAGTCATTCGGCAGATTAGGAGGATTTAGCATGTTGGAGTTCGAAACAAACATAGACGGCTTAGCATCAATTAAAGTAATCGGAGTAGGAGGCGGCGGTAACAACGCCGTTAACCGAATGATTGAAAATGAAGTGCAAGGAGTAGAGTACATTGCGGTAAATACGGACGCTCAAGCTCTTAACCTGTCAAAAGCAGAAGTGAAAATGCAAATCGGCGCAAAACTGACTAGAGGATTGGGAGCAGGTGCGAATCCGGAAGTCGGAAAAAAAGCCGCTGAAGAAAGCAAAGAGCAGATTGAAGAAGCGTTAAAAGGCGCTGACATGGTATTCGTGACAGCTGGTATGGGCGGCGGAACAGGAACAGGTGCTGCACCGGTTATCGCCCAAATCGCGAAAGACTTAGGCGCATTAACAGTTGGAGTTGTTACAAGACCGTTTACATTCGAAGGACGCAAAAGACAGCTTCAGGCTGCAGGCGGAATCTCAGCAATGAAAGAAGCGGTGGATACACTGATCGTGATCCCGAACGACCGTATCCTTGAAATTGTTGATAAAAACACACCGATGCTTGAAGCATTCCGCGAAGCGGATAATGTACTTCGCCAAGGGGTTCAAGGTATTTCAGACTTGATTGCTACACCTGGTCTTATCAACCTTGACTTCGCTGATGTGAAAACCATCATGTCAAATAAAGGATCTGCTTTGATGGGTATCGGTATTGCGACTGGAGAAAACCGCGCGGCAGAGGCAGCGAAAAAAGCAATCTCCAGCCCGCTTCTTGAAGCGGCCATTGACGGTGCGCAAGGCGTCCTTATGAACATCACTGGAGGAACAAACCTCAGCCTATATGAAGTTCAGGAAGCAGCAGACATTGTCGCTTCTGCATCTGACCAAGATGTAAACATGATTTTCGGTTCTGTTATTAATGAAAATCTAAAAGACGAAATTGTGGTGACAGTGATTGCGACTGGTTTTATTGAACAAGAGAAGGACGTGACGAAACCTCAGCGTCCAAGCTTAAACCAAAGCATCAAAACACATAATCAAAGTGTTCCAAAGCGTGAGCCAAAACGTGAGGAGCCTCAGCAACAAAACACAGCAGGCCGTCATACTTCACAGCCGGCTGATGATACGCTTGACATCCCGACATTCCTAAGAAACCGCAATAAACGTGGCTAATGTAAAGGACAAAATCGTTTTCGATTTTGTCCTTTTTGTTTCTCTCCGAGATTATTCTTCTTGAAAGTCTATTTCCCTATGTCATCCTTCGCATACCAACAAATCAGACTATTAGACCTATTCATATTTCATGACAATCATATCATTTTCATATATTTGGAAATGAAATGACATAAAACGACAATATCTGTAATGCAGATTGTCTACAGTTAACGTACAGCGATGTTCTGACAAAACCATTCATTTTTAAAAGGAGGGACGACATTTTTTTACAAAGTATTTTGAAAAAGGGGGATAAATATGAGGAAAAGAACGAAAAACAGACTCATCAGCTCTGTTTTAAGTACGGTTGTCATCGGTTCACTGTTGTTTCCGGGTGTAGCCGGGGCAAGCAGCAAAGGCGCTTTATCTTCTGTTAAACAGGAGCTTCAATCTGCTGAATCCATTCAGAACAAGATCTCGAGTTCATTAAAGAAAAGCTTTAAGAAGAAAGAAAAAATGACCTTTCTGATTAAATTTAAAGATCAAGCTGATACAGAAAAAGCGGCAAAAGCTGCTGTTAAAAAAGCGAAATCGAAGAAGCTGACTGCCGCTAAGACAGAATATCAAAAGCGTTCTGCCGTTGTGTCTTCCTTAAAAGCCACAGCCGATGAATCCCAGAGAGATGTCTTAACATACTTGAACAGCCAGAAAAATCAGGGGAATGCAGACCAAATTCACTCTTATTATGTAGTGAATGGGATCGCTGTTCATGCCTCAAAAGAAGTGATGGAAAAAGTAGCACAGTTCCCTGAAGTGGAAAAGGTGCTTCCAAATGAGAAACGACAGTTATTTAAGTCATCCTCTCCATTTAATATGAAAAAAGCGCAAAAAGCTGTCAAAGCAACTGACGGTGTGGAATGGAATGTAGGCCAAATCGACGCCCCGAAAGCTTGGGCACTTGGATATGACGGAACTGGCACGGTTGTCGCGTCCATTGATACAGGCGTGGAATGGAACCATCCGGCATTAAAGGAGAAATATCGCGGATATCATCCGGAAAATCCTGATGAGCCGGATCATGAAATGAACTGGTATGATGCCGTAGCCGGGGAAGCAAGCCCTTATGATGATTTGGCTCATGGAACCCACGTGACAGGTACGATGGTGGGATCTGAACCCGATGGAACAAATCAAATAGGTGTAGCGCCGGGCGCAAAGTGGATTGCTGTTAAAGCGTTCTCTGAAGATGGCGGCACTGATGCTGACATTTTAGAGGCCGGTGAATGGGTTTTAGCCCCAAAGGATGCAGAGGGCAATCCTCACCCGGAAATGGCTCCTGATGTTGTCAATAATTCATGGGGCGGGGGTTCAGGACTTGATGAATGGTACAGAGACATGGTCAATGCCTGGCGTGCGGCCGATATTTTCCCTGAGTTTTCAGCGGGGAATACGGATCTCTTTATTCCTGGCGGCCCTGGTTCTATCGCAAACCCGGCAAACTATCCTGAATCGTTTGCAACCGGAGCGACTGATATAAACAAAAAGCTGGCTGACTTTTCTCTTCAAGGGCCATCTCCATATGATGAAATAAAGCCGGAAATTTCTGCACCAGGTGTAAATATTCGTTCTTCCGTTCCCGGTCAGACATATGAGGACGGATGGGATGGCACATCAATGGCAGGGCCTCATGTGTCCGCTGTTGCCGCACTGCTGAAACAGGCGGATGCCTCACTTTCTGTCGATGAGATGGAGGATATATTAACCAGTACGGCTGAACCGCTGACGGATTCAACATTTCCTGATTCTCCGAATAACGGATACGGCCATGGTTTGGTGAACGCTTTTGATGCTGTATCAGCTGTTACAGACGGTTTAGGAAAAGCAGAAGGACAAGTTTCTGTTGAGGGAGATGATCAAGAGCCTCCTGTCTATCAGCATGAGAAAGTAACAGAAGCCTATGAGGGCGCGAGCCTGCCGCTTACTTTGACAGCTGAAGACAATGTAAGCGTGACATCTGTAAAACTGTCTTATAAGCTGGATCAAGGTGAATGGACAGAAGTAACGGCTAAGCGAATCAGCGGTGATCACCTGAAAGGAACGTATCAGGCAGAGATTCCAAATATAAAAGGAACTGCACTAAGCTATAAGTGGATAATTCAGGACTTTGGCGGCCATGTCGTTGTGTCTGACACATACGATGTAACAGTGAAACCGAGCATCACGGTGGGATATAAGCAGGACTTTGAAACTGCACCCGGCGGCTGGATTGCGAGCGGAACAAATAATAGCTGGGAATGGGGAGTTCCGTCAGCAGGCCCAACTACAGCAGCATCCGGAGAAAAGGTATACGGAACAAACCTGTCAGGAAACTATGCCAACTCAGCAAACATGAATCTTGTGATGCCTCCTGTTCAAGTGCCGGATTCAGGAAACCTGTTTCTCCAATTTAAAAGCTGGCACAATTTAGAGGATGATTTTGATTACGGCTACGTTTTTGTTTTGCCTGAGGGTGAAAAGAATTGGGAGCAGGCAGGTGTCTATAATGGAAAGACATCAAGCTGGACAGACGAAGAAATTGATTTATCCGCTTATAAAGGTCAAAACATTCAAGTAATGTTTAACCTCCAATCTGATGAAAGTATTACAAAAGAGGGCTGGTACATTGATGATGTAGTGCTTTCTGACAAATCAGCCGGCAAAACAGCCAAAAAGAATAAGCTGGGTGTCGAAAAGCCGTCTGGAAAGCTAAAGAAAAAGGCAGTAAATCCGAAAAAAGCTAAGCCATCTGCAAACACAACGGTAAATCATCAGAGTAAAGATATACAGCCTCAAGTTTTGCCGCTCAGGGCACAAGTCAGTGTGGTAGAAACAGGGAAAACAACATATTCAGATCAATCCACAGGGAAGTACACGCTGACGCACAAAGCGGGAGACTATACGCTAATGGCAGAAGCATACGGCTATCAATCGAAAACACAAAAAGTTTCTTTGCAGGCAGATCAGACGACACAAGCTAATTTTACGTTAGAGGAAATGAAGAAGGGCACATTAAAAGGGACAGTCATCAATAAAACGACAGGAGATCCGGTAAAAGGCGCCTCTGTTTATGTGGTAGAGGATGCTGCGGTTGAACCGGCTACAACAAACGACAAAGGCGAATATACGCTAGAGGCATATGAAGGCGCCTATACGATTAAAGTCGCTGCACCGGGTTTTTACAGCGATGAATTTTCTGTTGATTTAAGAGGTGATGTGACAAAAGAAACTGTACTGAAGCCTTTCGTCGGGTATCCGGGTGAGATTGCATATGATGACGGAACGGCGGAGAATGCCAATTCCTATTTTGCGGCCGGTAACGGATGGGCCGTCAAAATGACGCTGGCTGACGGCAAGGAAAAAGGCATGCTTACAGGAGGACTGTTCCGATTCTGGGATACAGAGTTTCCTGATCCAGGCGGCACAGAGTTTAAGGTTGAGGTATACGATGCTACAGGAGAAAACGGAGCACCGGGTAAGAAAATTGCCGGGCCATTTAACGCTGAAACCCTTCGCAATGGCGAATGGACCAAGGTGGATCTCAGTTCAAAAGGGATTATGGTCGATAAAGACTTTTATCTTGTGTATATCCAGTCGAAACCTGACCCGTATTCACCTGGACTGGCTATGGATGAAACCGGTCAGAATTCCGGCCGGAACTGGCAGTATATAGACGGAAAATGGCAGCCAGGTGACGAAGCAGACGGCAACTATATGATCCGCGCATTAGTTGATTATGAAGCTGCTGTACCTGAGATTACTTCACCGGCAGATAAATCATATACAAATAAGGAGAGCGTCACCGTAAAAGGAAAAGCCTCTCCGGGAACAACGGTACACATTTATAATGGAGAGCAAGAAGCAGGAGAAACAAAAGCTTCTGCGGATGGCACGTTCCAGGCAGGCATCACACTCAGCAAGGGCGAAAATGAGCTGACGGCAACTGCATCAACAGACAGCGGAACAACGGATGCCTCCAGCCCGATCACGGTCACGCTTGATCAAGACAAGCCTGAATTAACGCTTGACAATCCAAAGGATGGCGAGAAAACAAATAAAGAGGCGCTGACTGTCAAAGGGTCTGTATCCGATGATAATCTGAAAGAAGTTAAGGTGAATGGCAAAAAAGCAACGATAACTGATGGTTCATACTCGGCTCGTATTCTTTTGGAGAACGGAAGCAATGAAATCAAGGTGACTGCTACAGACTTAGCAGGAAACAAAACGACGAAAAAGGCTGTCATTGATGTCAACTTTAACCAGCCTGTTATCTCCGGATTGATTCCGGGAGAGGACAAAATCTTAAAAGCTGGTGAATCTGTGAAAATCGCTTTCTCAAGCGCTGAAGATTTGGATGCAACGTTTGTTATTCGTCTGCCTCTGACAAATGCAAGAGCGAGTGTGCAAAATGCCACAGAGCTCCCGCTAAGAGAAATTTCTCCTGGGAGATATGAAGGCTATTGGACAGCCACTTCTTCTATTAAAGCAAACGGAGCAAAAGTAGAAGTGATTGTACGAGATGATTATGGAAATGAAACAAGAAAAACAGCGAACGGAAAACTTTATATCAATACTGAAAATTAAGTGTGAAAAAGCTGCTGCTAAAAGGCAGCTTTTTTTTTATACATCCTCTCATTCAATTCCTCGACAAATTAAGCAGATATCCCTTAAAAATTGTATTTTCCTCTCAACATTAATTGACAGACTTTCCCACAGAGCTTGCTTTATACTATGAAACAAGAAGGGGAACAGCGTGATGCAAGAAGGAAAGGAGTCAGATGTGAAAATCTATTTAGATGTCATTTGGCTGTTAAACTTTTGTTTTGATGCACTTTTGCTTTTGCTCACGGCATTTATTTTAAAACGGCATGTGAAAAAAAGAAGACTGATAGGCGGAGCGTTCATCGGTTCCAGTATCGTCCTTTTGATGTTTACTCCTTTTTCGCCGATCGTTGAACATCCGGCAGGTAAGCTGGCTTTTTCAGTTGTTATTGTGATGGTGACATTTGGCTTTAAGAGATTCCGCTATTTCTTTCAAAATTTGTTTTCCTTTTATTTTGCGACTTTTTTAATGGGGGGAGGAATAATCGGAGCCCATTCCTTGCTGCAGTCAAATTCTGTTGTTCAAAATGGTGTCATGATTACCAATCAAACTGGGTTTGGAGATCCGATCAGCTGGTTGTTTATTGTTGCTGGCTTTCCAGCATTATGGTTTTTTTCTAAGAGAAGAATTGAAGATGTTGAAACAAAAAACATTCAATATGAGGAACGAGTCAGCGTACAGGCTGATTTGGCCGGCCAAACGCTTCATGTCAGAGGGCTGATTGATTCCGGTAATCAGCTGTACGATCCGCTTACTAAAACGCCGGTCATGATTATTCACATTGATAAACTGGAACCGATTTTCGGAGCAGCCGAAACGACAATTATTCGAAACACAGATCCATTGCAAGCCATCCAACAACTCGATGATTCATTTCGCTTTTTAGATAAACTGAGGCTGATTCCATACAGGGGAGTAGGTCAGCAGAATCAATTTTTACTATGCGTTAAACCGGATCACGTAACGATTATAACAAAAGAAGATATGGTTTCTGCAGATAAATGCTTAATCGGCATCAGCACAACACAGCTATCGGCAGATGGAGAGTTTGACGCAATTATTCATCCGAAAATGCTTTCGGGCAAGGCCATCAAACACGTTTCATAATGTTCTCAAATGTCCGTTACTTATCATACTCAAACGACGTGACATTTAGAAGGGAGAGGAAGATGAAAAAACTGAAATTGCGATTGACGCACCTCTGGTATAAGCTGCTGATGAAAATTGGGCTGAAAAGTGATGAAGTCTATTACATAGGTGGGAGTGAAGCCCTGCCGCCTCCATTATCTAAAGATGAGGAGCAGGTTCTGTTAATGAAGCTCCCAAACGGCGATCAGGCGGCACGCGCCATTTTGATTGAACGCAATTTGCGCCTCGTCGTCTATATCGCCCGTAAATTTGAAAATACGGGAATTAATATAGAGGATTTAATCAGCATCGGTACCATCGGATTAATCAAAGCTGTGAATACGTTCAATCCAGAAAAGAAAATTAAGCTGGCGACCTATGCCTCCCGCTGTATAGAAAACGAAATCCTGATGTATTTAAGGAGAAACAACAAAATCCGTTCAGAGGTTTCCTTTGATGAGCCGCTAAATATTGATTGGGACGGCAATGAGCTTTTGCTTTCTGATGTGCTTGGCACTGACGATGACATCATCACAAAAGACATAGAGGCTAACGTAGATAAAAAGCTTTTGAAAAAAGCGCTTGAACAGCTCAATGAGAGGGAAAAACAAATCATGGAACTCCGTTTTGGTCTTGTCGGCGAGGAGGAAAAGACCCAAAAGGATGTAGCGGATATGATGGGGATTTCCCAGTCCTATATTTCTCGTCTTGAGAAACGAATCATTAAAAGATTGCGAAAAGAATTCAACAAAATGGTGTAAAAATTTTTTGCGGGTAATCCCTTGATTTTACAAGGATTTCCCAATACTGACTATTTTTCGGTCTGAGTGCAGTGCATATTTTTCCCACCCGAGGAGATACTTAACGTTGTACAGCAGCTCCTGTAGGGAGGGAAAAAAGTGTCGAGAAATAAAGTCGAAATCTGCGGGGTGGATACCTCCAAATTACCAGTACTCAAGAATGAAGAGATGAGAAAGCTGTTTAGGCAGCTGCAGGATGAAGGCGATGATTCAGCAAGAGAAAAGCTTGTAAACGGGAACTTACGTCTTGTCTTAAGTGTCATTCAAAGATTTAATAACAGAGGAGAGTATGTTGATGACTTATTTCAGGTCGGCTGCATCGGACTAATGAAATCCATTGATAATTTTGACCTAAGCCACAATGTTAAGTTTTCAACATACGCTGTACCTATGATTATCGGAGAGATCCGCAGGTATTTACGCGATAATAACCCGATCCGTGTCTCAAGATCACTCCGGGATATCGCTTATAAGGCACTTCAAGTAAGAGAGCGGTTAATCAGTGAGACAAGCAAGGAGCCGACTGCAGAAGACATTGCAAAAGTTCTTGAAGTACCGCATGAGGAAATCGTATTTGCGCTTGATGCCATCCAGGATCCGGTTTCACTATTTGAACCGATCTATAACGACGGCGGAGACCCGATCTTTGTGATGGATCAAATCAGTGATGAGCGCAATAAAGATTCACAATGGATTGAAGAGCTGGCTTTAAAAGAGGGCATGAGAAGGCTGAATGATAGGGAAAAAATGATTTTGAGAAAGCGATTCTTCCAAGGGAAAACTCAAATGGAAGTGGCCGAGGAAATCGGTATTTCTCAAGCGCAGGTGTCCAGACTTGAAAAAGCGGCTATCAAACAAATGAATAAAAATATTCATCAATAATGAAATAGAAAGCCTTTAAAACGATTGTGTTTTAAAGGCTTTTCTATTGGTTGCAGGCGGTTTACGTTTTGGGAAAAATAAGGTATCCTAGTTCGTACAAAGTTTTATGAAAATTTAAATAATTATAAAGGGTAGTGAAGAGGAGGACCACAATGATTTTGCAACTTGACAATGTCTCATTAAAGCGGAATGGAAAATGGATACTGAGAGATATTCATTGGAAGGTGGAAGAAAAAGAAAATTGGGTGCTTTACGGACTGAATGGAGCCGGGAAGACAGCCTTGTTAAATATGCTTTGCTCATATTATTTTCCAACATCGGGCGAGATGCAGGTGCTTGGCCATCAATTTGGTAAAACGGAGCTTGGAGAGAAACTTAGACGGAAAATTGGCCTCGTCTCAGCGGCTCTTCAGCAAAAATTTTATCCGGCAGATTCAGCATTTGAAATTGCTTTGAGCGGAGCTTACGCTTCAATTGGATTATATGAAACACCCAGTGCAGAAATCAGGGAAAAAGCCATTGGTTTGTTAGATGACTTGGGAGCAATTGAATATGCCGACCGCCGCTATGAAACCCTTTCTCAAGGAGAAAAACAAAGAGCCTTGATTGCAAGAGCGCTTATGGCCGATCCGGAGCTGCTGATACTGGACGAACCGGTCACAGGGCTGGATTTTATTGCCCGGGAAAAGCTGTTAGACACGATTACATACATTGCCAATAAAGAAAATGCGCCATCGATCCTTTACGTGACTCATCATGCGGAAGAAATTTTGCCGGTCTTTGACAAAGCCCTTTTGTTAAAACAGGGAGAGGTCTTTAAATCGGGAGAAATAAAGGAAATGCTTACTGATCAAATCCTTTCCGCTTTTTTTGATACGCCAATCCATGTATTATGGAATCAGGATCGGCCGTTTTTAACAAGAGCTGAGCCAATAACGAATGCCTGACAAACACATATCGATCATCCTAGGGGTGCTTTGCGAAGCTGAGAGAGACATTTGTCTTAACCCTTTTGACCTGATCTGGATCATGCCAGCGGAGGGAAGCGGTGAAAAAACGGAGTACATAGGACTCTGTTTGTTTTTATTAAGCCGTTTCATAACATTTGAAACGGCTTCTTTGATTTTAAAGAATAGGAGCGGATCGCATTGAATCAACAAATAGAGTCTCTGTTAACAAAGGTGGAAGATCAAAAGGAGGAGCTTATTCAGCTAGCAAAAACGCTGATTTCCTATAAAACTCCTGCTCCGCCTGCAAGAAATACCGACGGCATTCAGTCTTGGATTGCTGGGTTTTTAAATGAAATGGGATTCTCAATTGATAAATGGGACGTGTACCCAGGAGATCCCAATGTTGTAGGGTTACTAAAGGGAACAGATTCAGCAGGTTATTATAGCTTGATCATCAATGGCCATGTAGATGTGGCAGAGGTGAAAGAGGATGAGGAGTGGGAGCATGATCCGTTTCATCCAATTGAAAAAAACGGCCTCTTAATTGGACGGGGCGCTTCTGATATGAAAGGCGGAATGGCATGTGTGCTGTTTGCGGTAAAATTGATTCGTGAAGCCGACATTGAACTTCCTGGTGATTTGATTCTGCAATCGGTAATCGGGGAGGAAGTCGGAGAAGCCGGGACGCTTGAATGCTGCAAGAGGGGCTATCATGCTGATTTTGCAGTTGTCGCGGATACGAGCGATATGCATATTCAAGGTCAAGGCGGTGTTATTACAGGCTGGATTGAAATCAAAAGCAGTCAAACGTTTCATGATGGGACGAGGCGGAATATGATTCACGCAGGCGGAGGAACATTCGGAGCAAGCGCAATTGAAAAAATGGCAAAAATCATTGCGGGACTCGGGGAACTGGAGCGCCACTGGTCTATCATGAAAAGTTATCCCGGTTTTAAACCAGGCACAAATACGATAAATCCGGCTGTCATAGAAGGCGGCAGACATGCGGCTTTTATAGCGGATGAGTGCAGGCTGTGGATCACAGTCCATTTTTACCCTAATGAAACTCATGAACAAGTGGCAGCGGAAATAGAAGATTACATTAACCGACTGAGTGACAGTGATATTTGGCTTAGGGAAAACCGCCCTGTCTTCAAGTGGGGAGGCTCATCTATGATTGAAGACAGAGGAGAAATTTTTCCGGCACTGGAAGTTGACCCTGGCCACCCAGGCGTATCAGCGCTTACAGCGTCTCATGAGAAAGTGAAACGGGAGCGTCCGGTTATTGACGTTTCTCAATCCGTTACAGACGGAGGATGGCTGTATAATGCCGGCATTCCAAGCGTGATTTACGGACCTGGAGATCTGCATAATGCACACTCCGTGAACGAGGAGGTATCGATTGAGCAACTGGTAGATTATACGAAAATTATGCTCAATTTTATCATTAACTGGTGCAGCCGAAAAAAAGAACAGTGACCATGAAAATTTCTTCTTGCTGACAAGGTTCAGCCTGCCCGTTCATATACTTGAAAAAAGGACGGAAAAAGGACGTGATGGAATGATCAGCATTTCAGAATTTCAAGTGAAGGATGTCGTCAATGTCTCAAACGGAAAAAAGCTGGGGAGCATTGGTGATATAGATATCAATGTAACCACTGGCAAAATTCAGGCGATCATACTAGGTGGAAATGGAAAAGTGCTTGGATTTTTTGGAAAAGAAGAGGAATTGGTCATTCCATGGCGAAATATAGTAAAAATCGGGGAAGATGTAATCTTAGTCCGATTAAATGAACCGCATGCATAACTTGCTCGTCTGCAGCGGATTGGCAAATGCCGGAAGTCTGGATTCTTCCGGCACATTTCATTTAGAAATTATGCAAATCGGCGCTCAACGAATGCAGAAAGATGTGGTAAAATAAGTGGGAAATTCCGCTTTTTTAAATGTTTGTCGAAAGGTTGGATCATCATGAATACATATCACCCATTCAGTCTTACCACACCCTCGACACTCATGATACAAGACTGGACACAAACGAATCAAAACAACAGAGAAGTCATTGCCGGATTTACTACGAAAAACGGCGGTGTCAGCCAAAAGCCTTTTGAATCGTTAAATACAGGATTGCACGTTCATGACAAAGATGCAGATGTAGTTAAAAATCGTGAATATATTGCCGATATGTTTAATATTGATTTGCAGTCTTGGGTATTTGCTGATCAGACGCATGATAATCGCGTTCAGAAAGTGACACAGAGGGATAGGGGAAAAGGCGCCCGTGAGTATCACACGGCTCTAAAAGCAACGGACGGGCTCTATACAAATGAAAAGAATGTGTTTTTAGCATTGTGCTTTGCTGATTGTGTGCCTCTATTCTTTTATGATCCGGTTAAATCGCTTGTCGGGGTCGCCCATGCCGGGTGGAAAGGCACTGTCAAACAGATTGGCAGAGAAATGGTGAAGCAATGGACCGAGCAGGAAGGTTCAAATCCCTCAGATATTTATGCTGTTATTGGACCGGCTATCAGCGGAGCATGCTATACAGTAGACGACCGTGTCATGGATGCTGTCCGGGCATTGCCGGTTTCCGCAGAACGTGCTGTAAATCAGGCGGCACAGGCACAATATCAGCTTGACCTGAAAGAGCTGAACCGCCTTATATTGATTGACAGCGGTTTGGTAAATGAACAGATTTCTGTCAGTGGCTTATGCACGGAAAGCGAACCGTCTCTTTTCTATTCTCACCGCCGCGATCAGGGGAAAACTGGACGGATGATGTCCTTTATAGGAATGAAGGAGGCATAAAAGATCTTGCGTGTTGTTGATCATTTACGACATATAAACGAACGAATAAACGAAGCATGTAACAGATCGGGCCGCAGCTCCGATGAAGTTACGGTTATTGCAGTTACAAAATATGTATCGCCTGAAAGAGCACAGGAGGCAGTGGATGCGGGCATCACCTGCCTCGGAGAGAATCGGGATGCGGAACTGCTCCGCAAACAGGAAATGATAAACGGGAATCCGGAATGGCATTTTATCGGCAGTCTGCAATCAAGAAAAGCAAAAGCTGTCGTCAATTCGGTTTCCTATATCCATTCCTTAGACCGGCTCTCATTAGCGAAAGAAATTGAAAAACGGGCTGAAGGTACTGTCCAATGCTTTGTGCAGGTCAATACCTCTCTTGAGCCTTCTAAACACGGCATGAAAAAAGAAGAAGTCATTCCATTCATACAGGAGCTTTCCGGTTTCGAACACATCGTTGTGGCCGGACTGATGACTATGGCTCCGCTGACTGATGATCAAGATGAGATCAGAGGCTGTTTCAGAGCGCTGAGAGAACTCCGTGATCAGGTTCAGGAGCTGAAACAGCCGAACGCTCCGTGTACTGAACTGTCGATGGGCATGTCAAATGATTTTGAAATTGCAATTGAAGAAGGGGCTACTTATATTAGAATCGGCTCATCGTTAGTCGGAAATGAAACAGGGGGTGTACAGCAATGAGTATGAAAAATAAACTGAAAAACTTTTTCTCAATGGAAGATGAAGAATACGAATATGAATATATTGAGACAGAGCAAGAATCTCATGAAGAGCATGACCAAAAGGAAAAACCGGCTTATACCGCAAACAAACCTGCGGGCAAACAGAATGTAGTAAGCTTGCAAAGTGTTCAGAAATCCTCTAAAGTGGTGTTGAGTGAGCCGCGTGTTTATGCGGAGGCGCAGGAAATAGCCGACCATTTGAAGAACCGGCGGGCAGTTGTCGTCAATCTTCAGCGGATACAGCATGACCAGGCTAAGCGGATTGTTGACTTTTTAAGCGGAACCGTTTATGCCATTGGCGGCGATATTCAAAGAATCGGCTCGGATATTTTCCTCTGCACGCCTGACAACGTAGATGTATCAGGCACAATTTCTGAGCTCATATCTGAAGACGAACATCAGAGGTGGTAAAGCGAGATGATCCTTTATCAAGTTTTTTCGGTTTTAAGCTTATTAATTACAATATACTCATTTGCCCTGATCATATATATTTTTATGTCATGGGTGCCGAGTACGAGGGAAACAGCAGTCGGGCGTTTTTTGGCTTCGATTTGTGAACCATATCTCGAACCATTCAGAAAAATCATCCCTCCGATTGCAATGCTGGATATTTCTCCAATTGTAGCTATGTTAGTGTTGCAATTTGCGAAAACCGGCTTGTGGGGACTTTATCGCATGATTGCGTTTTAATGTGACAGTTTGATAGGGGCTTGGCAGCGGCCAAGCCTCTTTACATAGAAGGGAAAGACGATGAGCGATATATATCAGCACTTCAGAAAAGACGAGCGGGCCTTTATTGATCAGGCGCTCGAATGGAAAAGTATTGTCCAGGAGCAGTACAGGATGAAGCTGACTGACTTTTTAGATCCCCGAGAGCAGGTCATCCTCTCTGCTGTTACCGGACAGGCAGACGTCGGGCTTGCTTTTTCCGGCGGCTATGACAGAGCGGAACGAAAACGGGCGATTCTGTATCCAGAGTACATCACTCCGGAAGAATCGGATTTTGAACTGCAGGCGTTTAACGTCCGTTATGCTGAAAAGTTTGTCTCTGTAGATCACCGTTCTCTGCTTGGTGCATTAATGGGCATAGGCTTAAAGCGTCAAAAGTTTGGTGACATCGTGTTTTCTGAGGCATCAGTGCAATTGATTGTCTCAGCCGATACCGCTGATTTTGTAGCTGCACAGCTGACCCAAGCAGGGAAAGCGGCAGTCAGCCTAGAGAAAATCGACTTATCAGACCTTAACATTCCAGCAGTTGATGTCGAAATAAGAGATGACACGGTTTCTTCATTAAGGCTGGACGCCGTCTGTGCCTCTATGAGCAGACAATCCCGCCAGAAATCACAGGCGCTTGTGAAAAACGGCCTTGTGAAAGTGAACTGGAAGGTGGTTGAAGATCCTTCATACATGGTGGCAGAAGGGGACATGCTGTCTATCAGGGGCTTTGGCCGATGCAGTTTAACAAAAATCGAAGGAAAAACCAAAAAAGACAAGTGGAGAGTCACGTTTGAACGACAAAAATAGTCAGTTTTTCAGTTTTTTTCTCCATCTGTGCGAAATTTGTTTTATAATGTGAACTAGATAACCGTACTGAAATGTAAAAATGGAGGTGGCATCATGCCATTAACGCCAAATGATATTCACAACAAGACCTTTACAAAAAGTTTTCGCGGATATGATGAAGATGAAGTAAATGAATTCTTGGCACAAGTCAGAAAAGATTACGAAATTGTTCTCCGTAAGAAAACTGAGCTTGAAGCGAAAGTCAATGAACTTGATGAGAGAATCGGACACTTTGCCAATATTGAAGAAACACTGAATAAATCGATTTTAGTTGCTCAAGAAGCGGCTGAAGACGTAAAACGCAATTCTCAAAAAGAAGCAAAGCTGATTGTACGCGAAGCGGAGAAAAATGCTGATCGCATTATCAACGAATCTTTATCAAAATCAAGAAAAATTGCCATGGAAATTGAAGAGCTGAAAAAACAGTCTAAAGTTTTCAGAACACGTTTCCAAATGCTGATTGAAGCTCAACTCGATCTTCTGAAAAATGACGATTGGGATCATCTTCTTGAGTATGAGGTCGACGCAGTATTTGAGGAAAAGGAATAAATTTTTTGATTACCTTGACATTTTCTTAGCTTGTCGAATATAATACGTTCATAAATTCAGATGAAAAAACGGTTGAAAGGGACAGTCATGTTTCCTTCAGGCCTTTATAGCGACCCGGAGATGGTGAGAGTCCGGGAAGGCCGGAATCATGTAGATCAGCCCTTAAGTTTCCTTTCTGAACTCACAGTAGGTTAGGACGTTCATCACGTTACGATGCTCGAGAGGAAAAGGCGTATGCTTGCTTTTTCTAAAAGGGTGGTACCGCGAGATAAGCTTTCTCGTCCCTTATGGGATGAGAGGGCTTTTTTTATTTTCTGAAAAAGTTTCAGTGGAGGAATGAAAATGGATTTTAAAGAAACGCTCTTAATGCCGAAAACAGATTTCCCGATGCGTGGAAATTTGCCAAACCGTGAGCCTGACATTCAAAAGAAATGGGAGGAAGAGGATATCTACCGCCTTGTACAGGAACGGACGAAAGACCGCCCGAAATTTGTTTTACACGACGGACCTCCGTATGCAAACGGCGATATCCATATGGGACACGCGCTTAACAAGATTTTGAAGGACTTTATTGTGCGCTACAAATCAATGAGCGGCTATAACGCGCCGTATGTACCGGGCTGGGATACACACGGATTGCCGATTGAGACGGCTCTCACAAAAAACAAAAAAGTCAACCGCAAAGAAATGTCAGTAGCGGAGTTCCGCAAACTGTGCGAAGAGTACGCTTGGAAGCAAATCGAGGGACAGCGTGAGCAGTTTAAACGCCTTGGTGTCCGCGGTGATTGGGAAAACCCATATGTGACATTAAAACCGGAATACGAAGCGCAGCAAATCCGCGTGTTTGGTGAGATGGCAAAACGAGGTTACATTTATAAAGGTCTTAAACCGGTTAACTGGTCACCTTCAAGTGAATCTGCTTTGGCTGAAGCCGAGATCGAATATCAAGACAAACGTTCAGCATCTATTTACGTTGCTTTCGGTGTGAAAGACGGAAAAGGCGTTCTTGAAAACGGTGAGCGCATCATCATTTGGACAACAACACCTTGGACAATTCCGGCGAACCTCGGAATTTCAGTGCACCCTGATCTTGAGTACAGCGTGATTGCAGTAGGTGAAAATCGCTTTGTCGTAGCAAGTGCTTTAGTCGAAAATGTTGCATCTGCATGCGGATTTGATCAATATGAAGTAACAAGAACGATCAAAGGGAAAGACCTTGAGAACATTATCGCTGAACACCCGCTATATGGCAGAGACTCTCTCGTTATGCTTGGCGAACACGTAACAACTGATGCCGGAACAGGCTGCGTTCACACAGCGCCGGGACACGGGGAAGATGACTTTATCATCGGCCAAAAATACGGTTTGGATGTGCTATGTCCAGTTGATGCAAAAGGTGTAATGACAAGCGAAGCTCCAGGCTTTGAAGGTATGTTCTATGATGATGCGAACAAAGCGATCACGCAGCAGCTTGATGAAAAAGGCGCGCTTGTGAATCTTGAATTCATTACTCACTCTTATCCGCACGATTGGAGAACAAAAAAACCAACCATTTTCAGAGCGACAGCGCAATGGTTTGCGTCTATTAAAGATTTCAGGTCAGACCTGCTGGATGCCATTAAAGAAACCAAATGGGTTCCTGAATGGGGCGAGCAGCGTTTGCACAACATGGTTCGTGACCGCGGAGACTGGTGTATTTCCAGACAGCGTGCATGGGGTGTGCCGATCCCGGTATTTTATGCTGAAAACGGAGAACCGATTATTACAGATGAAACCATTGAATATGTTTCTGAATTATTCAGACAGCACGGATCAAACATTTGGTTTGAAAAAGAAGCGAAGGATCTTCTTCCGGAAGGCTTTACGCATCCTGGCAGCCCGAACGGCACATTTACAAAAGAACAGGACATCATGGATGTTTGGTTTGATTCAGGATCTTCTCATCAAGCAGTGCTTGATGAGCGTGAAGATCTCGTTCGCCCAGCTGATTTATATCTAGAAGGATCTGACCAATATCGCGGCTGGTTTAACTCATCTCTTTCTACAGCAGTGGCTGTAACAGGAAAAGCGCCATATAAAGGTGTGCTCAGCCATGGGTTCGCACTGGATGGAGAAGGACGCAAGATGAGTAAATCGATTGGTAACGTCGTTGTTCCTGCTAAAGTTATGAAACAGCTTGGTGCCGACATCTTGAGATTATGGGTGTCTTCAGTTGATTATCAGGCGGACGTTCGCGTATCTGACGCCATTTTGAAGCAGGTTGCAGAAGTATACCGTAAAATCCGCAATACGTTCCGTTTCCTTCATGGCAACCTATTCGATTTTGATCCAAAAACGAATGCGGTGGCTGTCGAAGACCTTCGCGAAGTGGACCAATATATGCTGATTAAACTGAACAAACTGATTGATAAAGTGAAAAAAGCGTATGACGAGTACGAATTTGCGGTTGTGTATCACAGCATCCATAATTTCTGCACAATCGAATTGAGCTCGTTCTATCTTGATTTCGCAAAAGATATTGTGTACATCGAGCATGCGGATCATCCGGATAGACGCAGCATGCAGACAGTATTCTATGAAACGCTTCTTGCATTAGTGAAGCTTTCAGCGCCTATCCTTCCTCATACGGCTGACGAATTATGGTCTCATTTAACATTTGTTGAAGAGCAGAGCGTTCAGCTGACAGATATGCCGGAAACAATCACGGTTCCAAACAGCGAAGCGACAGAAGATAAGTTTGACCGATTTATGGCTTTCCGTGATGATGTCCTAAAAGCGTTAGAAACTGCGCGGAATGAAAAAGTTATCGGTAAATCATTGGAAGCCAACCTGAAATTGTATCCAAATAAAGAAAACCAAGAGCTCTTGGCTTCCATTAAAGAGAATCTTTCTCAGCTGTTTATTGTTTCTGAGCTGACAATCAGCGAAGAAAAAGAAGCGCCGAACGATGCGCAAAGCTTTGCGACAGGTAAAATTGCTGTCGAGAAAGCCGAAGGCGAAATGTGTGAGAGATCACGTGTGATTTCAAAAGATGTAGGTGCAAATCCGAAATATCCTACACTTTCACTGCGAAACGCTGAAATCGTTGAGAAATACTATCAAAAATAATGGAAAAGGGTCCGGCGTAAAAGCCGGGCTTTTTTTGTGCCAAGAGTGACATCGTTTAGAACGGCAGGAAAAATCTTATGGGCTTTAGATCATCATTCACAGGCAACAATATAGGTACTACGTTAAGAGCAGGAGTTGTGATGAATGGATGATCAACTGACCGCAATATATACGGAACTTCTTCTGACGAAAGAAGAATTACAGTCGAGATTATTTGAGTATTCTTGCTTTCAGGCTTCAACAAGCCCCCAAGCAGCAATCAATCATAAACAAAAAGCAACTCTGATCTATCACATTAAAGAAGAGCTTCAAGACGTTCTCCTCGCATTGTCCAAAATCGAAAACGGTACATTCGGGTACTGCGAAGAAACCGGGGCTCCTATTCCTCTTTCAAAGCTTGCTGTGCTGCCGACTGCCCGTACAGAAAACGATTTTCTTTACTCTGTCCAATTTGAAAAAAAAACGCTTCCGCTGTGGAAATCAACGAATATCGAATATGGCCAGGCACTGTATGAATAACAGTGTCTGGCCGGTTATTATGCCTGATATTTCTTTACTCCAGTGCTTTTTATTGATAAAATGCATAATGGATTAAAGTAACCGTAAACTGGAGGAACGTTTGTGCTGTATTATGTGATCGCACTACTTATTATTGCAGCCGATCAATTGACAAAATGGCTTGTCGTTAAGAACATGGAGCTTGGACAAAGCATTTCGGTCATTGATCAGGTATTCTATATCACCTCCCATCGCAATACGGGTGCTGCATGGGGGATATTAGCCGGTCAGATGTGGTTTTTCTACCTCATTACAACCGCGGTAATTATTGGCATTGTTTATTACATACAGCGTTACACAAAAGGACAAAGGCTTCTTGGCGTGGCCCTCGGACTTATGCTTGGCGGTGCCATCGGCAACTTCATTGATCGGGCTGTCAGACAGGAAGTTGTGGATTTTATCCATGTTATTATTGTGAATTACAATTACCCCATTTTTAACATCGCAGACTCCTCGTTATGTGTCGGCGTAATGCTTTTATTTATACAAATGTTGTTGGACAGCGGGAAAAAGAAAAAGGAGCAATAGCATGAACCAAATTGATATTACCGCTTCAGATGAACAAAAAAGTGAGCGGATTGATAAATTTCTAGCATCGACTGAAAATGATTGGTCGAGAACACAGGTACAGCAATGGGTGAAAGACGGACAAGTTGTCGTGAACGGAAGCCCTGTAAAATCGAATTATAAAATTCAGCCGGGGGATCAGGTGACCGTCACTGTGCCTGAGCCGGAAGCGCTCGACGTGCTGGCAGAACCTATGGATCTTGATATTTACTATGAAGATCAGGATGTGCTGGTCGTCAATAAACCTCGCGGAATGGTTGTGCACCCAGCTCCCGGACACCTTACCGGTACACTTGTAAACGGCCTTATGGCTCATTGTACGGACCTTTCCGGAATAAATGGTGTGATGCGTCCGGGGATCGTCCACAGAATCGATAAGGACACGTCCGGCTTATTAATGGTGGCGAAGAATGATATGGCGCACGAGTCACTTGTAAACCAATTGGTCAACAAAACGGTCACGCGGAAATATACGGCAGTTGTCCATGGGCTTATTTCTCACGATGACGGCACAATTGACGCGCCGATCGGACGGGACAAGAAAGACCGTCAAAGCATGACTGTGACGCGTGATGGCAAAAATGCCGTCACTCATTTCCATGTGCTTGAGCGTTTTCAGGATTTTACGTTGGTGGAATGCCAGCTTGAAACCGGAAGAACGCATCAAATTCGTGTTCATATGAAATATATTGGATTTCCATTAGCCGGCGATCCAAAATACGGTCCGAGAAAAACGATCGATTTTAACGGTCAGGCCCTTCACGCCGGTATTTTAGGATTTGATCATCCCCGCACTGGCGAATATGTCGAATTTGAAGCGCCACTTCCGGAGGATATGGCAGAATTAATCGAAAACCTCAGAAAAAACG
The DNA here is from genome assembly GCF_026796395.1 of Bacillus sp. T17B1. Lineage (NCBI taxonomy): Bacteria > Bacillati > Bacillota > Bacilli > Caryophanales > Bacillaceae > Bacillus > Bacillus sp. T17B1. The sequence goes on along the minus strand of NZ_JALAYA010000011.1, from coordinate 18,018 downwards.
ATTGACAGACTGTTTCTTTTCTGAAATAATAAACGAAGCTGAATAGATTCTTTAAAACAGTCCAGAGAGGCTGAGAAGGATAACGGATAGACAGGATGCGTGTATATACGCGCACCTTGTCCTAAAACCCCTCTATGCTCTGGCAGGAGGGGTTTTTCTTCTATATGAACTGTGAGGTGTCACATATTGAATCAAAAAGCTGTCATTCTCGATGAACAGGCAATCAGACGGGCGCTGACCAGGATTGCTCACGAAATGATTGAACGCAATAAAGGAATGAATAACTGTATCCTTGTCGGCATCAAGACAAGAGGGATTTACTTGGCAAAACGCCTCGCGGAACGAATCGAACAGATTGAAGGGAATCCTGTAACAGTCGGTGAAATTGATATTACCCTTTATAGAGACGATCTTTCCAAAAAAACGAGCAACGAAGAACCGCTTGTGAAAGGCGCAGATATTCCGGTAGACATCACAGATCAAAAAGTGATCCTCGTAGATGATGTTCTGTACACCGGAAGAACGGTCAGAGCAGGTATGGATGCGCTTGTTGATGTAGGCAGACCTTCCTCTATTCAGCTGGCTGTACTAGTTGACAGAGGACACCGGGAGCTGCCGATACGAGCAGATTATATCGGGAAAAACATCCCGACATCAAAAGCTGAAAAGGTTATGGTTCAGCTTGATGAGGTAGATCAAAACGATCTCGTCGCCATTTATGAAAATGAATAATAGATTACCTTTTTAAAGGCAATCCAGAGAGGTTGCAAAGAGGTGCACAACAAAGTCCCGAAAGTGTTCGGCAGGTCTTTGTATGCCTCTTTGCGTAAAAATAGCAAAGAGGTTTTTTTATACAGTCATTGAGTCAACCTAAAATGAAAGTTAACAATCAGGGGGAAAATCATCATGAGTAAGAAAAAAGTAAATTTAGGAGTCAGGGATGTCCCGACACCTTTCTCTTGGGTTTCATTCAGTCTGCAGCATTTGTTTGCCATGTTTGGCTCAACGATTTTGGTACCGAAGCTGGTCGGAATGAGTCCTGCTGTGGCACTGGTGACAAGCGGCATCGGGACACTTGCTTATCTTCTTATAACGAAAGGGCAAATTCCGGCGTATCTCGGTTCATCCTTCGCCTTTATTTCTCCGATCATACTGGTAAAAGCGACCGGCGGGCCGGGAGCGGCAATGGTCGGGGCGTTTCTTGCAGGGCTAGTATACGGACTGATTGCCTTATTGATCAGGCAGCTTGGAACCGGTTGGCTGATGAAGATTCTCCCGCCTGTCGTCGTAGGCCCCGTTATTATCGTCATCGGGCTGGGGCTGGCAAGTACTGCAGTAAACATGGCGATGTATGCTGATCCGAACGCGAGTGAATTGGTCTACAGCTTAAAGCACTTCAGTGTCGCAGGAGTTACGCTGGCGATCACGATTATTTGCGCAATTTTCTTACGAGGATTTTTAAGCCTGATTCCGGTTCTGATCGGAATCATCGGCGGATACCTGTTTGCCCTTACTCAAGGGATTGTCAACTTCCAGCCGGTGCTTGACGCGAAATGGTTTGCAGTGCCTGAATTTATCATCCCGTTTAAAGACTATTCACCGTCAGTAACACTCGGCATCGCAGCAGCAATGGTTCCCGTCGCGTTTGTGACAATGTCGGAGCATATCGGCCACCAAATGGTGCTGAGCAAAGTTGTTGGACAAGATTTCATTAAAAAACCGGGGCTGCATCGCTCCATTATGGGTGACAGCGTGGCGACCATCCTTGCTTCCTTGATTGGCGGTCCGCCGACAACGACTTACGGAGAAAACATTGGCGTGCTGGCCATCACAAGAGTATTCAGCGTCTTTGTCATCGGCGGTGCGGCGGTGATTGCCCTTTGCTTCGGCTTTATCGGCAAAATCTCAGCACTGATCAGTTCAGTGCCGTCGGCGGTCATGGGAGGTGTCTCCTTCCTGCTGTTTGGAATCATCGCTTCGAGCGGCCTAAGAATGCTGATTGACAACAAAATTGATTATGAAAACAACAGAAACCTTATTATCACATCGGTTATCCTAGTGATCGGTGTAGGAGGCGCATTTATCCAAGTGTCTCAAGGGGGATTCCAAGTGTCAGGAATGGCGCTAGCCGCAATTGTCGGTGTCATCTTAAACCTGGTTCTTCCGCAGTCGAAGGAAGAGCAGGCAGACACATCTGAACAACATCATATCTAAAACCTTTTAAAGAAAGTCCAGAGAGGCTTGGAAGGGTTATGAGGAGAAGGAAGCTCAATGCTGCCCTCTGTTTAACCATACCCCGAGTCTATCTTAGACCGGGGTTTTTTCAGCCTTCAAGTTGAAATGAGAGGGGAAAGAACATGAAGCATTTAACGACGATGAGCGAGCTCAGTATTGAGGAAATCAAAGAATTGCTTCAAACAGCACAAGACCTCAAAAGCGGAAAAACAGACAATCAGCTTATGGGGAAATTTGCAGCAAACCTGTTTTTCGAACCGAGCACGAGAACGCGGTTCAGCTTTGAGGTGGCAGAAAAAAAGCTGGGTATGAATGTGCTGAATCTTGATGGAACAAGTACAAGCGTGCAAAAAGGCGAAACCTTATATGATACCATCCGAACGCTCGAATCAATCGGTGTGGACGTGTGCGTCATCAGGCACAGTGAGGATGAGTACTATAAAGAACTTGTCAGCCAGGTGAAGATCCCGATTCTGAACGCGGGAGACGGATGCGGCCAGCACCCGACGCAATCATTGCTTGATTTAATGACAATTAATGAAGAGTTCCATACGTTCAAAGGGCTTACCGTCTCCATTCATGGCGATATTAAGCACAGCAGAGTGGCTAGATCAAATGCGGAAGTGTTGACAAGACTAGGTGCCCGTGTCCTGTTTTCAGGTCCTTCGGAATGGCAGGATGAAGAAAATCCATTCGGCACGTATGTCTCAATGGATGAAGCAGTTGAGTCTTCCGATGTTGTCATGCTGCTTCGCATTCAAAATGAAAGACATCAGTCCGCTGTCAGTCAGGACGGCTATTTAAACAAATACGGCTTGACCGTAGAGCGGGCTGAGCGTATGAAGCAGCATGCGATTATTATGCATCCAGCTCCGGTAAACAGAGGAGTGGAGATTGATGACAGCTTAGTAGAAAGCAAAAAATCAAGAATCTTCAAACAAATGCAAAATGGCGTATTTATCAGAATGGCAGTGATACAGCGTGCCTTACAAACCAAAGTGAAAAGAGGAGAAACAGCGTATGTCATATCTCATTAAAAATGGCTGGTTACTTAACGAAAATGGTGAAAAAACAGAAGCGGATATTCGAGTGACTGGAGAAATCATCACCGAAATCGGCAGGCTTGATGCAGCGGATGAAGAAACGGTAATTGATGCAAAAGGCTTGCTCGTTTCACCTGGGTTTGTTGATCTCCACGTACACTTCAGAGAGCCGGGCGGAGAGAAAAAAGAAACCATTGAAACCGGTGCAAAAGCAGCGGCGCGCGGCGGCTATACAACAGTAGCGGCAATGCCGAATACGCGGCCGGTCCCTGATACGAAGGAGCAGATGGAATGGGTTCAAAACCGTATTAAAGAAACATCATGTGTCAGAGTTCTTCCGTATGCATCCATTACGATCAGACAAATCGGTGATGAGATGACAAACTTTGAAGCTTTAAAAGAAGCCGGAGCATTTGCTTTTACAGATGACGGTGTTGGTATACAGACAGCAGGAATGATGTATGAAGCGATGAAACGGGCAGCTGCGATCGACAAAGCGATTGTGGCACATTGTGAAGACAACTCCTTAATTTACGGAGGAAGCGTTCATGAGGGGACATTCTCCAAAGCGAACGGGCTCAGCGGCATCCCTTCTGTGTGTGAATCAGTTCATATTGCTCGCGATGTATTGCTGGCTGAGGCGGCAAACTGCCATTATCATGTATGCCATATCAGCACGAAAGAATCTGTGAGAGTCGTGCGTGATGCGAAAAAAGCGGGAATTCGGGTGACAGCAGAAGTTTCACCTCATCATTTACTGCTTTGTGATGAAGACATTCCGGGATTGGATACCAATTATAAAATGAATCCTCCGCTCCGCGGCGCAGAAGACAGAGCTGCTTTAATCGAAGGTCTTTTAGATGGAACGATTGATTTTATCGCAACAGACCATGCGCCGCATACTGAAGAAGAGAAAAATACAGAAATGAGGCTGGCGCCATTTGGAATTGTCGGCTTAGAAACAGCGTTCCCGCTCCTATACACACACTTTGTCAAAAATGGCAGCTGGTCGCTGAAACAGCTGATTGATTACATGACAATCAAACCATGCGAAGCGTTCGGTCTCCCATACGGAACATTACAAACGGGGCAAGTTGCCGACATTACGTTAATCGACCTGGAAAAGGAAGCAGTTATTGACAAAGAGACATTTTTATCAAAAGGAAAAAACACACCATTTAACGGCATCAGCTGCACCGGCTGGCCTGTCGCTACAATTGCGGCAGGGAAGCTTGCTTACGAAGAAGGGAGACTTGTCAAATGAAGAGACGATTAGTACTGGAAAACGGAGCGGTATTCGAGGGAGAAGCTTTCGGAGGCTTAGAACACAGCATGGGAGAAGTCGTTTTTAACACCGGGATGACAGGCTATCAGGAAATATTATCTGATCCTTCTTACTGCGGGCAGATCGTAACATTAACGTATCCGCTTATCGGAAATTACGGCATCAACCGTGATGATTTTGAATCCATTACCCCTTTTGTGAAAGGGCTGATCATTAAAGAATTGTGTGAACAGCCTTCCAATTGGCGTTCAGCATACACATTAGACGAGTATTTAAAAATGAAAAACATTCCGGGACTGCAGGGAATTGATACAAGAAAGCTGACACGAATGATTCGCACGGCAGGCGCGCTAAAAGGAACATTCGCTTCACCTGATGAAGATATCGAAGCGGTGCTGAAAAGACTGAATGAAACTGAACTGCCAAGAAATCAAGTCTCCCAAGTATCGGCCAAGACAGCATATCCGAGCCCTGGAAGAGGCAAACGCATTGTCTTGGTTGATTTCGGCATGAAGCACGGTATTCTTAGAGAGCTGAACAAACGGAAATGTGACGTCATCGTTGTGCCTTACAACATTACAGCGGAAGAAGTGCTTCAGCTGAAACCGGACGGCATCATGCTTTCTAACGGACCTGGAGATCCGAAAGATGTGCCTGAAGCGATTGAGATGATTAAAGGTGTGCTTGGAAAAGTGCCATTATTCGGAATTTGTCTCGGCCACCAGTTATTCGCGCTGGCGTGCGGAGCGAATACTGAAAAAATGAAATTCGGCCACAGGGGCTCGAATCACCCGGTAAAAGAGCTGTCTACCGGAAAAGTCGCCTTAACATCTCAAAACCATGGCTATACAGTCTCATCAATCAGCAAAACAGAACTCGAAGTGACGCATATCGCAATTAACGACGATACGATTGAAGGGCTGAAGCATAAAATACTGCCGGCTTTTACGGTTCAATATCATCCTGAAGCCTCTCCTGGTCCTGAGGATGCCAACCATCTATTTGACAGATTCATCGAAATGATCGAAACAACAGAGAAAGAAGGGGAAGCGGTATGCCAAAACGCGTAGACATTAACAAAATTTTAGTAATTGGATCTGGACCGATCATCATCGGCCAAGCAGCAGAATTTGACTATGCGGGAACCCAAGCTTGCCTCGCATTGAAAGAAGAAGGCTATGAGGTCATCCTTGTCAACTCAAACCCTGCTACGATCATGACAGATACAGAAATGGCTGACCGAGTCTACATCGAACCGCTCACTCCTGAATTCCTGACGCGAATCATCAGAAAAGAGCGCCCGGATGCCATTCTTCCTACTCTCGGAGGCCAAACCGGTTTGAATCTTGCGGTTGAGCTTTCTGAAAGAGGCGTGCTGGAAGAGTGCGGCGTCGAAGTGCTTGGCACGAAGCTGTCTGCGATTCAGCAGGCTGAAGACCGCGATTTGTTCAGAACACTTATGAATGATCTGAATGAGCCGGTGCCAGAAAGTGAAATTATCCACTCTCTTGAAGAAGCAGAAAACTTCGTCAGCCAAATTGGTTTCCCTGTCATTGTCCGCCCGGCATATACATTGGGAGGAACAGGCGGCGGCATCTGCTCGAATGAAACCGAACTGAAAGAAATTGTTGAGAACGGCTTAAAATTAAGCCCGGTGCATCAATGTCTGCTTGAAAAAAGCATCGCGGGCTATAAAGAAATCGAGTATGAAGTGATGCGAGACAGCCAGGACCACGCGATTGTCGTTTGTAATATGGAGAACATTGATCCAGTCGGAATCCACACTGGAGACAGTATTGTTGTCGCGCCAAGCCAAACGCTCAGCGACCGCGAATATCAGCTCTTGCGGAATGTATCGTTAAAACTGATCCGCGCGCTTGGAATCGAAGGTGGATGTAACGTCCAGCTCGCTTTAGATCCAGACAGCTTCCAATACTACATTATTGAAGTAAACCCGCGGGTCAGCCGTTCATCTGCCCTTGCCTCAAAAGCAACGGGATATCCGATTGCAAAGCTTGCTGCTAAAATTGCTGTCGGCCTTTCATTAGATGAAATGATGAACCCAGTGACAGGAAAAACATATGCAGCATTTGAACCGGCTCTTGACTACGTCGTATCCAAAATTCCGCGCTGGCCGTTTGATAAGTTTGAATCAGCAAACAGAAAGCTCGGCACGCAAATGAAAGCGACAGGAGAGGTCATGGCGATCGGCCGCACGCTTGAAGAGTCATTGCTGAAGGCTGTGCGTTCACTGGAAGCGGATGTGTATCATCTTGAATTAAAGGACGCTGGAGACATTTCCGCTGAGCTTCTTGAAAAACGAATTAAAAAGGCCGGTGATGAACGCTTATTCTACTTAGCTGAAGCGTACAGAAGAGGCTATACGGTAAAAGACCTCCATGAATTTTCTGCGATCGACGTCTTCTTCCTGCATAAGCTGTTCGGAATTGTACAGTTTGAAAAAGAATTGAAGGCAAATGCAGGTGATACTGACGTACTGAGGCGGGCAAAAGAATTCGGATTCTCTGATAAGTACATCAGCCGTGAGTGGGAAATGAAAGAATCGGAGCTTTACAGCTTAAGAAAACAAGCGGGAATTGCGCCGGTATTCAAAATGGTGGATACGTGCGCGGCGGAATTTGAATCAGAAACGCCATACTTCTATAGCACATATGAAGAGGAAAATGAATCTGTCGTTACAGAAAAGAAAAGTGTGATAGTGCTTGGTTCGGGGCCGATTCGAATCGGTCAGGGTGTTGAATTCGATTATGCGACTGTTCACTCTGTATGGGCAATTAAACAAGCAGGCTATGAAGCCATTATTGTCAATAACAACCCGGAAACCGTTTCAACAGACTTCAGTATCTCAGACAAGCTGTACTTTGAACCGCTTACGATTGAAGATGTCATGCACATCATTGACCTCGAACAGCCAATGGGCGTTGTCGTACAGTTCGGCGGACAAACTGCGATTAACCTTGCTGACGAGCTTTCTGCACGTGGAGTGAAAATCCTTGGGACTTCGTTAGAAGATTTAGACCGTGCGGAAGATCGGGATAAATTTGAACATGCGCTTGGAGAACTCGGTGTTCCGCAGCCGCTTGGCAAAACAGCGACATCAGTTGATCAGGCGGTAAGCATTGCGAGTGATATCGGCTATCCGGTACTGGTGCGCCCTTCCTATGTACTTGGCGGCCGGGCGATGGAGATTGTGTATTATGAAGAAGAACTGCTTCATTACATGAAAAACGCAGTCAAAATCAATCCGCAGCATCCTGTATTAATTGACAGATATTTAACTGGGAAAGAAATTGAAGTTGATGCAGTATCTGACGGTGAAACAGTCGTCATTCCGGGAATTATGGAGCACATTGAACGGGCGGGCGTTCACTCCGGAGACTCAATCGCTGTTTATCCGCCTCAGTCTCTCACAGAAGACATTAAGAAAAAAATTGAACAGTACACAATAGCACTAGCTAAAGGGCTGAACATTGTCGGTTTGCTCAATATTCAATTTGTCTTATCACAAGGCGAAGTGTACGTGCTCGAAGTAAATCCGAGATCGAGCAGAACCGTACCGTTCTTAAGCAAAATCACGGGTATCCCAATGGCGAACCTTGCTACAAAGGTCATTCTCGGCCAAAAGCTGGCGGCGTTTGGCTATACAGAGGGCCTTCAGCCTGAACAGCAGGGGGTTTTTGTAAAAGCGCCAGTCTTTTCCTTCGCTAAGCTGAGAAGAGTGGACATTACGTTAGGGCCTGAAATGAAATCAACTGGAGAGGTCATGGGGAAAGATTCCACACTTGAAAAAGCGCTCTATAAAGCTCTAATTGCTTCAGGCATTCAAATCCCTAACTACGGATCCGTGCTTTTAACAGTGGCTGATAAGGACAAAGAAGAAGGGCTTGCCATCGCTAAGCGATTCCATGCGATCGGGTATAACATTTTAGCGACCGAAGGAACGGCGGGGTATCTCAAGGAAGCGTCAATTCCAGCGAAGGTCGTCGGAAAAATCGGCCAGGACGGCCCGAACTTGCTAGATGTGATCAGAAACGGAGAAGCGCAGTTTGTCATCAATACGCTGACAAAAGGAAAGCAGCCGGCAAGAGACGGATTTAGAATCAGACGTGAATCAGTAGAAAATGGTGTTGCCTGCTTAACATCTTTAGATACGGCTGAAGCGATACTGCGAGTGCTGGAAAGCATGACATTCCGTGCCGATCAAATGCCGGCAGTCAACACAAATCAGGAGGCGGCAGTCACTATATGAAAAAAGCGTATTTGACAGTATGTTCTAACCAGCAAATTGCAGACCGGGTGTATCAAATGGTTTTGAAAGGGGAGCTTGTCCAAGGGTTTACAACCCCGGGACAGTTCCTTCATCTTAAAGTGAGCGAAGCGGTTACGCCTCTTTTAAGAAGACCAATCAGCATTGCTGACGTCAACTTTGAAAAAAATGAAGTCACTATCATTTATCGAGTAGATGGGGAAGGAACAAGACTCTTATCGATGAAGCAGCAGGGAGAACCTGTGGATGTTCTCGGACCTTTGGGAAATGGCTTTCCTGTCAATGAAGTCCAACCCGGAAAGACGGCTTTGCTGGTAGGAGGCGGTGTAGGTGTCCCGCCTCTCCAAGAGCTGTCGAAACGCTTGAAAGAAAAAGGGGTAAAGGTCATACACGTGTTAGGGTTCCAATCGGCAAAGGATGTTTTTTATGAGGAAGAGTGCCGACAGTATGGAGACACGTATGTGGCAACAGCTGACGGAAGCTACGGGGAAACCGGGTTTGTCACAGATGTCATAAAACAGAAGAATCTAGAGTTTGATATTCTCCTCAGCTGCGGGCCAACAGCGATGCTGAAGGCATTAAAACAGGAATATGCCCATAAAGAAGTTTACCTGTCTATGGAGGAACGAATGGGCTGCGGAATCGGCGCCTGCTTCGCGTGTGTGTGCCATACAAACGAAAGTGAGACATCCTACGTAAAAGTATGTCTCGACGGACCTGTATTTAAAGCTCAGGAGGTGGCGCTGTAATGCTAGAGGTCAAACTGCCTGGACTTGAATTGAAAAATCCGATCATTCCGGCATCAGGCTGCTTCGGTTTTGGAAAAGAATTTGAGCGTTTTTATGATTTATCTTGTCTTGGAGCCATTATGATCAAAGCTACGACACAGGAACCTCGCTTCGGGAACCCGACACCTAGAGTAGCTGAGACTGGCGCTGGAATGCTCAATGCGATCGGTCTCCAAAATCCGGGGCTGGAAAGCGTTTTGCAAAATGAGCTGCCGTGGCTTGAACAGTTTGATACGCCGATAATTGCAAATGTTGCAGGCTCTCAAGTCGAGGAGTATGTTGAAGTCGCAGAGCATATCAGCCAAGCGCCTAATGTTCATGCTCTTGAATTGAACATTTCTTGTCCGAATGTGAAAACAGGCGGAATTGCTTTTGGCACGAATCCTGAAATGGCTGCTGATTTGACGAAGGCGGTTAAAAAGGTTTCGGATGTACCCGTTTATGTAAAGCTTTCCCCGAACGTGGCAAATATCACAGAAATTGCATCTGCGATCGAAGAAGCGGGAGCGGACGGCCTTACAATGATTAACACATTAATCGGCATGAGGCTTGATTTAAAATCAGGAAAACCGATATTAGCGAATAAAACAGGGGGGCTTTCCGGCCCTGCCGTGAAGCCGGTTGCCATTCGCATGGTGTATGAAGTCAGCCAAGCGGTCAATATTCCGATTATTGGTATGGGAGGCGTGCAGACGGCCGAAGATGCACTGGAGTTTCTTCTCGCGGGAGCAAGCGCGGTAGCTGTCGGAACAGCAAACTTTGTGAATCCTTTTGCATGCCCGGACATTATTGAACAGCTCCCTGCTGTTTTACGCCAATACGGCTATGAATCTGTTGAAGAATGCATCGGAAGGAGCTGGAACCATGAAAAACAACCTGCCCATCATCGCGCTTGATTTTGCATCAGCTGAAGAAACACTTGCGTTCTTAGCGCCTTTTCAGCTAGAACCGTTATTTGTAAAGGTTGGAATGGAACTTTTTTATCAAGAAGGACCATCTATAGTTAAACAATTAAAAGAAAGAAATTGCGAGCTGTTTCTAGATTTAAAGCTTCATGACATCCCGACCACTGTAAACAAAGCGATGAAGCGCCTTGCTGGTCTCGGGGTGGACCTCGTCAATGTTCATGCGGCCGGAGGCAAAAAAATGATGCAAGCAGCCCTGGAAGGCTTAGAAGAAGGAACGCCGTCCGGAAAAAAACGCCCGTCACTTATCGCGGTAACCCAGCTGACAAGCACATCTGAACAAATGATGAAGAATGAACTGCTGATCGAAAAGCCTCTGATCGACACGGTTGTGCACTACAGCAAGCTGGCAGAAGAAAGCGGGCTTGATGGAGTGGTCTGCTCTGTTCATGAAGCAAAAGTCATTTACCAATCGGTGTCGCCTTCATTTCTGACTGTCACTCCGGGGATCAGGATGTCTGAGGACGCTGCGAATGACCAAATTCGCGTAGCGACACCTGCAATTGCAAGAGAGAAAGGGTCATCAGCAATTGTGGTAGGACGCTCGATTACAAAAGCGAAAAACCCAGTAAAAGCCTATGAAGCTGTCAGACTCGAATGGGAGGGAATCAAATTATGAAACAAATCATCGCAAAACATCTATTAGACATCCAAGCTGTATTTTTACGCCCGAACGAGCCATTTACATGGGCAAGCGGCATTTTATCGCCAATCTACTGTGACAACCGCCTTACGCTATCTTTCCCAGAGGTCAGAAATGATGTCGCCTCAGGCATCAGCAAGCTTGTCGAAGAGCATTTTCCTGAAGCTGAAATGATTGCTGGAACAGCAACAGCCGGTATTCCTCATGCTGCTCTGGCGGCTGACCGATTGAATCTTCCGATGTGTTATGTGAGAAGCAAGCCGAAAGCGCACGGAAAAGGCAATCAGATTGAGGGAGCTGTTCAAAAGGGGCAAAAAACTGTCGTCATTGAAGACTTAATCTCCACAGGAGGAAGCGTACTTGAAGCTTCGGCAGCTTTACAAGCGGCTGGCAGTGAAGTGCTCGGTGTCGTCTCGATTTTTACGTACGGGCTCCCTAAAGCGCGGGAAGCATTTGCAAAGGCAGAACTGCCATATTACTCTTTAACAGATTATGATACGCTTACAGAGGTCGCGCTTGAAAACGGAAATATTCATTCAGACGATCTGGAAAAGCTGAAAACGTGGAAACAAAATCCCGAGTCAACAGATTGGTTTAAAAAACAACAAATAAATTTCGGTGATGTGCAGAGGCTTTAAAGCCTTGCTGTACTTTAAATCAGGCCACTCGGCCTGTTTTTTTATTAATCCTATAAAAAAAGTCGGGTTGACTTATGTTAGAATTGTGCTAAAATTTACTACAAATCTAAAAACTTATCAAGAGCGGCTGAGGGACTGGACCTATGAAGCCCGGCAACCTGCATAGTTTGTAAGGTGCTACTTCCAGCAAAATGAATTCCATTTTGAAAGATAAGGGCTACATGCTGTTCCTGTCTTTCTTTCCGCCGGATTGAAAGTTTTTTATTTTAAGAGGAAAAAAGGCTGATTTTGATAACAGCAGCCGCGCATCACATTACAATTGGAAAAAGACAACCGGCAGAAAGCTACTGTTTGTTTGTCTCCGAAAGGAGGAAAGAAGAAATGTTAACGTACGATAATTGGGAAGAACCAACGATTACATTTCCGGAAGACGATCCTTATAAAGGAGCGCTGTCAGTTTTAAAGTGGGCATACGGCCATTACGGCAATCAGCTTGTTTATGCCTGCAGTTTCGGAATTGAGGGAATCGTTCTGATTGACTTAATTTATAAAGTGAAAAAAGACGCAGAGATTGTGTTTCTTGATACAGGACTTCATTTTAAGGAAACCTATGAAACGATTGAACGAGTGAAAGAACGTTATCCAGGTCTTAATATCATCCTGAAAAAACCAGACCTTACCCTTGAGGAGCAAGCCGAAGAACATGGTGACAAACTGTGGGAAAGAGAACCGAATCAGTGCTGCTATCTTAGAAAGGTTGTCCCTTTAAGAGAAGCACTGTCAGGACACCCAGCCTGGCTTTCTGGTCTGCGCCGCGATCAAGGGCCGAGCCGTGCCAATACGAATTTCTTAAACAAAGATGAAAAATTTAAATCAGTAAAAGTATGCCCGCTTATCCATTGGACTTGGAAAGACATTTGGAGATACACTTCCCGGAATGAGCTGGACTACAATCCGCTTCATGACCAAGGATATCCAAGTATTGGCTGCGCGCCTTGCACGGCTCCTGCTTTTACCGCAGAGGATTTACGTTCAGGCAGATGGAATGGTATGGCGAAAACAGAATGCGGACTGCATGAATAAGGAGCTGCAAAATGGAACTAGCCGCTATATTATTTAGCTTGTTTTTCGCGATGAATATTGGTGCAAGCGGCGCTGCAGCTTCGATGGGAGTTGCTTACGGCTCTGGAGCCATCAAAAAGAAAACCTACGCTTTGATCCTGTGCGCAGTCGGTGTGCTGGCCGGGGCGGTCATTGGCGGGGGAGAGGTTGTAAAAACCATCAGCTCCGGGATTATTCCCGAGCAGACGATTACACTGACGATTGTTTGTATTATTATTGGAGCCGCTGCGCTGTCGCTCTTTACGGCTAATCTCCTCGGCATTCCTTTGTCGACAAGTGAAGTTACAGTCGGCGCAGTTGTCGGTGTGGGAGTGGCTTACAAAGTATTGTTTGTGAACAACCTGCTGGTCATTGTGTCGTTTTGGGTTTTCGTCCCGCTGTTCGCTTTCGGTTTTACCTATTTTGTATCTAAGCTGTTTCGTTATTTTAAGATTGAAATTACATCTTCTAAAAAGCAAAAAATCCTTGGCATAGTTTTGTTAGGTGCAGGATTTTTTGAAGCATTCTCTGCCGGTATGAACAATGTGGCAAATGCCGTTGGCCCATTAGTAGCGGCCGGTGTGCTGGATGTAACGAAAGGAACCTTGTACGGGGGAGCTTTTGTTGCTCTTGGCGCGTTGTTATTAGGTCGCCGGGTGTTAGAAACAAACGGGAAGAAAATTACGAGATTTTCAAAAGGAGAAGGCATTCTCCTATCCGGTACAGGAGCCGGACTGGTAATCATCAGTTCTGTATTTGGGATGCCGGTGCCATTGGCGCAAGTCACGTCATCGTCTATTATCGGAATAGGCATGGCAAAAAACGGTCCGAACGTGTTCCATAAACAAGTTGTTCAAACGATGTTGAAGGTATGGATCGTATCGCCGTTTTTATCTTTATCAATTTCTTATCTGCTTGTATCCTTGTTTTTAAAAGCGGATTATTATTCAATCTTTATCATGGTAAGTGTGCTTTTAGCGACGGGCGGTGCCGTCAGCCTGATGAAGGCCATACGTAAAGAGAGACGCTCGGTCCACGAACAAGGCGGGGGAATCTGACTATTAATCTGAGTTATTTTATATGTTAACTAGGAGGAAATCGATATTATGAGCTTAGCACCACACGGAGGAACATTAGTAAACAGAGTAGATGAATCATATGATGTGAGCAGCATTCAAAAAGAAATTGAACTCGATTTGATTTCTTTTGCAGATTTGGAATTAATAGGGATAGGTGCATACAGCCCGATCGAAGGCTTCTTTAATGAAAAAGATTACGTATCTGTTGTCGAAAGCATGCGTCTTTCTTCCGGCGTTGTCTGGTCCCTTCCAATTACGCTTCCGGTTGATGCGCAAAAAGCAGCGGAACTGTCAGTCGGTGAAACGGTAAAGTTAACGTATGAAGGAGAAACATACGGCGTTATCCAAATCGAAGACCTGTACGTGCCTGACAAACAAAAAGAAGCTGTCAATGTGTATAAAACGGATGAGCAGGAGCACCCGGGTGTTAAAAAGCTTTTCAGCCGCGGCAATACATACGTCGGCGGACCAATCACATTGATGAAAAAGGCTTCAAAACAGTTCCCTGAGTTTACGTTTGAACCGGCGGAAACAAGACGCCAGTTTGCGGAAAAAGGCTGGGAAACCATTGTTGGTTTCCAAACAAGAAATCCTGTTCACAGAGCGCATGAATACATTCAAAAAACGGCTCTTGAAACAGTAGACGGCTTGTTTTTAAACCCGCTGGTAGGTGAAACAAAATCTGATGACATCCCAGCTGATGTGCGGATGGAAAGCTACCAAGTGCTTCTTGACAATTATTACCCGAAAGACCGTGTGTTCCTCGGTGTCTTCTTAGCGGCGATGCGTTATGCAGGACCGAGAGAAGCGATTTTCCACGCGCTTGTCAGAAAGAACTACGGCTGCACGCATTTCATTGTCGGCCGCGATCACGCAGGTGTAGGTGACTATTACGGAACGTACGAGGCGCAGGAACTGTTTGACACATTTAAAGCTGAAGAGCTCGGGATTACACCGCTGAAATTCGAGCACAGCTTTTTCTGTGAAAAATGCGGAAATATGGGGACAGCGAAAACGTGCCCTCACGGCAGAGAACACCACGTCATTTTATCAGGAACTAAGGTAAGAGGCATGCTGAGAGACGGTGTGCTCCCGCCTGCAGAATTCAGCCGCGCAGAAGTTGTAGAAGTGTTAATCAGAGGGATGAAGAAAAAAGAAGAAGCAGGCGTATCTTAAGGGGGACTGGCAGTGACAAATCGCGATATCGTATGGCATGAAGCCTCTATTACAAAAGAAGAATACCAGCAAAAAAATAAGCACAAAAGCTCCATTCTCTGGCTGACAGGGTTGAGCGGTTCAGGCAAATCAACTATTGCCAATGCCGCTGCGAGAGAATTGTTTGAGCAGGGCTACCAAGTCATTGTGCTGGACGGGGATAATATCCGTCACGGCTTAAATAAGGATCTTGGTTTTTCTGACGAAGACCGAAAAGAAAATATCCGCAGAATCGGAGAGGTGGCAAAGCTTTTTGTTCAGCAGGGCACCATTGTGATTACTGCTTTTATCTCTCCTTTCCGCGAGGACAGAGAACAGGTTCGCCAGCTTGTAGAAGCAGGCGAATTCAATGAAGTATACATTAAATGCGACCTCGATATTTGTGAACAAAGAGATCCGAAAGGGCTTTATAAAAAAGCAAGAAACGGAGAAATCCCGTTCTTTACAGGAATTGATTCTCCTTATGAGGAGCCGGATGCACCGGAGCTCGTTCTTGATTCAGGACAGTATGACCGTGAAGCGTGCAAAAATCAGCTGATCGAGTTTGTCAAACAAAAATTGAGCTAAATATGATCTGCTGTGTTCTTATCAGATGCCGGAATGCAAGCGAGAACAACATCACAGCAAATGTTCTGGAAGAACTCGAATAGATCGGGGGAAATACGATGGGGAAAGTATATATTGTAGGAGCGGGTCCCGGTGACCCTGATCTGCTCACAATTAAAGCGCTAAAAGCCATTGAAAAAGCTGATGTCATCTTATATGACAGATTAGTCAATAAAGAGATTTTACAATATGCCAAAGAGCAAGCAGACCTGATCTACTGCGGGAAGCTTCCAGATTTTCATACGATGCAGCAGGAAACCATCAATCGATTTCTTGTAAAGTATGCGCAAAAAGGGAAAACCGTTGTCAGACTGAAAGGCGGAGACCCTTTTGTGTTCGGAAGGGGAGGGGAAGAAGCGGAATGTCTCTCTGAAAACGGAATTCCGTTTGAAATCATCCCCGGCATTACGTCAGGAATTGCGGCAGCGGCTTATGCCGGGATTCCTGTTACTCATCGGGATGCGGGCTCTAACGTCGCTTTTGTAACGGGTCATTATAAAAAAGACGAAGATTTTGAGGATAAGTGGAAAGCGCTGGCTACAGGAATTGATACACTTGTCATCTATATGGGTATCAAAAACGTGCAGCAGATTGAAAGAAAACTTCTTGAAAACGGCCGGGACGGTTCTACGCCGGCAGCCTTTATTCACTGGGGAACAACGGATAAGCAAAAATCTGTTTTTTGTACAGTTGACACTCTTTCAGAAACGGTGATAAAAGAAGACATTAAAAATCCGAGTTTAATTGTCATTGGAAATGTTGTAAATTATCACTATAAGCTGGAATGGTTTGAATCTGAGCTGAAAAAACACGATTTAAGCGAGGCGTTGTAAGAATGAAACAAGCGATTTTATATGTCGGTCACGGCAGCCGGGTAAAAAAGGCGCAGCAAGAAGCCGCAGCCTTTTTGGAAGGATGCAAGGCGCACGTTTCTGCGCCTGTACAAGAAATCAGCTTTTTAGAGCTTCAGGAGCCGACAATTGAGACAGGGTTTGAAGCATGTGTGAAGCAAGGCGCCACTCATATCGCAGTGGTGCCTCTGCTTCTTTTAACAGCTGCGCATGCAAAACATGATATTCCGGAAGAAATTGCGCGTGCTGCATCCCGATATCCTTCAATCCGTATTTCATATGGGAAGCCGATCGGGATTGATGTAGAAGTAGTCAAAGCTGTATATCACCGAATGAAGGACATAGGTGTTCCGTATGAAAATGCAAGAGTTGTGCTTATCGGAAGGGGAAGTTCAGATCCCGACGTAAAAAGAGACGTAACCGGAATTGCCAATCTTCTTCAACACATGATTCCGGTCAAGGAAGTCATCCCGTGCTTTTTGACAGCGTGCGATCCGAATTACAAAGAGGTTTTTTCAAAACTTAAAAAAGATGACGGCGTGACAACCTTGGTTGTTCCCTATTTGCTTTTTACCGGCATGCTGATGAATGAAATCGAACGAGAGGTTCAGACATTAAAGGCTGATAATCCGAATGTCTACCTTTCTTCTTATATCGGATTCCACCCTCATGTGAAAAACGCATTTTTGAACCGTGTGAGAGAAACTGCTGAAAATCCTGAGGGACAATTTGATTTTGACGGAGGTTCATATGCTCCCGCTGCACATTAGCCTGGAAAAAAAGAAGGTTGTCATTGCGGGCGGGGGCAGCATCGCTCTCAGAAGGCTGAAAACGGTGCTTTTTGAGGGGGCTGATATTACGCTTGTCAGTCCGGATGTTGAACCGGAAATCAAGCAGATGGCAGAAAACGGCCGTATCAGATGGGTCAGCCGTGCGATTGAAGAAGAAGATTATTTCGATGCTTTTTTGATTATTGCCGCGACGGATAATGCGGCAGTGAACAAAGAAATTGTTCAAACTGCTTCACCTTTTCAGCTTGTTAATTGTGTCAGTGACGCTGAGCTTGGCAATGTGTACATACCGAAAATCGTAAAAAGAGGGCATGTTACGGTGTCTGTTTCTACAAACGGAGCCAGTCCAAAGCATACAAAGGAACTGGCTGGAAAAGTGGATAAGCTGATTGACGGCGATTTTGTAGATGAAGTTGACAGGCTTTATCAGGTAAGAAGAAAGAAATAAGCCAGAGCATACAATGCTCTGGCTCAGGCTGTCGAGAAAATC
>NZ_JALAYA010000010.1:0-89717 GCF_026796395.1 Bacillus sp. T17B1 | reverse complement strand
TTGTAATGACCGAAAGGTTGATTTAAGTAATGAAAAACAAATTGAGTTTCGAAAACTTGTGAAGGTGGTGGATTATTCGAATGAGACTAAAAACGCCTATGAAGGCAATACACAAGAATTTGCTGTTGACAAGAACGGGCGACGTTTGGGCGTACTACCGAATAAAAAGCAATTCGATTCCTATGCAAAATAGAGAAAAAGTTGAATCATATAAAAAGAAGTGGCAGCATCTTTTTGAAGAAATTACATCCTATGAGGATTTTCACTTGATGATGTATCCAAGTGAGTATGAATTGGAAAAACGATTTAAGGATTTAGAAACAGATATTGCGGTAGATGCAATGGATGTGGCTCGTTACTACAATGAAGAAACGGTAAGGCTGTTAGAACAGCGATTAGGAAGGCTGACAAAGTATGATTTCATTTTAGGTGTAAAACTGAAAAACAGTCTTGTCAATATTAGTGTCGAACTAAAAGATAATATTTTATCTCTATTCAATACGGCGACTGATACTGTTGTAAAAATGCTCGGGTGGGAACAAAATGTTTCCACCTCTTTTTTTGAAAAATATGAGGAAGTCGAAGAAACACTAGCCAATATCATGGCTTCTGTTCGCGGAGAACGGCTTGCAGAATCAGAAATGACATACATTAACCGTTATCACTTTGTGCGTGGATTGAAACACCAGACGAATGAGGAAAGTGAAATAAAGGATGTTCGTTCGATAACAAACACGATCATAGATCCTACTGACCCATCGGTTTTACATCTGCATAGTGACCAAGATGAAGGCTATACGGCTTTTGTGGTGATTGACGAATTTCTCCACAACATGTCTGAAAGTGATTTGTTTTATGAAGCGCAGTCTCTTCCCTTCCCTGTCGAAGTCCAAATGAAGATTCAAACGGAATCAAAATCAATCACAAGACCTGCCCTCAACCTCAAAAAACAGCAACTAAAAGAAGAACAAAAAGAACAACAAAGTACAGGTGATCGAAGCGATGTTTCCACTGTCACAAGTGCAACGATGGTAAGACATTTACAAGACGAGATTAAGAAAGAAGAAGTGCATTTGATGAACTGGTTATCTGTAATTGTCGTTCATGGGAAGACGAAAAAAGAATGTGTGGGAAAAGCAACGATTGTTAAAAGACACTTAAAAGGTGCTGGTATAACATGTCGCCTTCCAGTGGCTGATCAACTTAATCTTTTTTATAAAATGCTTCCTGGTGAGAAGTTAGACATAACCGATAAGAACTGGATTCAAAAAACAACACAAGACGGTGTGGCAGAAAGTCTGTTTGCTGTTAACTCTGATATTGGTTCGAAAATCGGGTTCTTTCTCGGTTGGGTTGATCGTTTCCAAGAGCACACCGATTTAGAGAGTGCCATTATGTCCAGCCGTGATTTTGTCTTATTCCATCCTTTCTTAGCGAATCAGCAGTTAAAGGGTTCAAAAACACGTTCTCCTCACTGTCTGATCACAGGGGATACGGGAAACGGCAAGTCATATTTGGCGAAATTGATCTTTAACTATATCAGCATGTTGAACATCAAATCTCTATATATAGACCCTAAAAAGGAAATGAGAAAGTGGATTCAAAGAGTCTTGAATGATGAGTACATTCGAGAGAATTTCCCTTTATATATTGCACATTTAGAGAAGTACAACTATATCACGTTAGATCATGAAAACACGCATAACTGGGGGGCGCTTGATCCTATCTCCTTTCTCCCTCCTATGAAAGCAAAAGAGCTAGTTCAAGTCATTTTTGAACAAGTATATGACTTTAGAGGGAAAGACGACGTAAACACAGCTTTCCTTCGTGCTACATCAGAAGTAATTGATGCAAAACAAAAAGGCGAACAGGTCGGTTCGCTTGATATTATTCGGAAGATGCAGGGCCATCCGGAAGAAGCTGTACAAAAAGCTGGTGACTATTTAAATGAGGTTGTGTCAGATTCCATTTTGAAACTTTGTATTCATGATGGCTCCAATCCTGCATTGTCACTTGAAAAACGAATCACCATTTTAGAAGTTGAAAATATGGATTTGCCAGATCATGCTGAGCGACTTGAAAACTACACCATATCACAATTAAAGTCTAGTGCCGTCATGTTTGCGCTTGGTAAGTTCTGCGAACTATTCGGTATGAATCAAGATGAACAGACTGTTGAATTTATAGATGAAGCTTGGATATTTACCACGTCACAACAAGGGAAAAAAGTTGAGAGACAAATGCGCCGAATTGGTCGTTCATACAACAATGCGGAATATTTCATTTCCCAATCTACAAAAGACGCTTTGAAAGAAGAGGATTCCGGAAACTTTGGCGTTGCCTTCGCCTTTGATGAACCAAACGAACGTGAAGAAGTGCTGAAATGGATGAACATGGAGGTCACAAAAGAAAACAAAAAAATGATGGAATCTATGTTTCAAGGTCAATGTCTGTTTAAAGATTACTATGGCCGTACATCTAAAATTTCAATTGAATGCCTATTCGAAGAATGGCAAGGCGCTTTAAAAACAGTCGAGAAAAAAGCTGTCGCATATGCGGAAGAAAAATATTTGTAAAAGGGGTTGAATCGTACATGGAAATAGCTTTCTTAAACTCTCTTGTAGTCACGAGTCCAGGCTTTTATAAAGCTGAAAAAATCACATTGGACGAAGTTAAACAATGGCTGAAGCATTATGACGGTCGATACAAAAGTTTTATCGGGCATAAATCAACGGCACAGTTCCTGCAAAAATTATTAGGCATCAAGATTGAACAAAACCGAAAGACTTTTAGGCATATGAAATATCAAAAAGCAATCTGTTTCTCTCTGTATGAACGATATCCCGAAAACGTGCTACTAACGCAGAGAGACTTAGAGAAAGCCAGATACCAATTTTATTTATTAACTCGGTTAGATTAGGAGGTGGCTGTAATGAAAAAGAAACGAATTTTGATTATGTCGTTTATCGTGTTGCTATTCCTAACTGTTGCTTCAGCTGTATCAGTATTTTCGGCTGATGGTGATACCACAACACAGCCAAAAGTCGAAAAAGCTGGCGGTGTGGAATTGAAAGTGAAAAGGTTTCCTATCTCACGTTATCAAGCGAATAATGAAGCATCTGACGATTTAATCAAGGGGGCGTTTGTTGGACTGACAAACGTCACTTTTTCTTTTGCGGGAAATATTGTCCGTGTGGTTGATGCGGGAATGGATATTTTGTATAACTTGCAACCGATTGACGAGTTCGCAAACTCCATTACAAACGTTTCTAAATCAGTTTATAAAACCCTGAAAAAGAATTTCGGTGAAGCCTTATTCATCTTCACGTGTGGCTATGTCGTCTATCTGTTCTGTGTTAGAGGTAGCGCAAAAGAAGCAATGCGACGGAGTATTCTATTTATTTGTGTCATGGTGATCGGTGGGCTTTGGATGTCAAATGCTGGTTATTACATGAAAGCGTTGAATGCCTTGTCTGTAGAAGCACAAGGAAAGCTTTTAACTGCGGGAAATGGATTGTTTGGCATTGTTCAAGATGAAGGGAATTTTGCAGATGGTTCTGCGATTGAAAAAGGAAAGGAAATGGAAGGCACAGTTGCGGTCATGCGTAACCTTTACTTTGACATGGCTTTAATGAAACCTTTTCTAATCGTTAATTTTGGAGAAACGAGTGAAGCAAAAATTAATGAAAAAGGCGATTCGAAAAGTAAATTATCGAGGGTCGATAAACTTCTTTCATATAAGCTTTCTGAGGATGGAGAGAAAGCAAAAAAAGACCATATTAAAGATACGGAAATTCGCAAATATGAAAATGAGTCCATGACCACTGGAAATGTTTTTGCTCAACTTGGAGAGTCTTTTATTGCTGTGGTCGCTTCTGTTGTGATTGGTGTTCCATTTTTGGCACTAGCGTTTTTTAACTTCTTGCTTCAAATCATCGCTCTAGTGATTGTGTTCTTTGTGCCATTTGCTTTCATCTTAGCGTATGTTCCCCAATTAGCTTATTCGGGATTTGTTACACTTGGACGCTTAGGGAGTGTTTACCTACTTAAAGCGATGTTAGGAGTCATTGTTCTGTTTGTGTATGTCATTTGTTTTATGGTTGATACGTTAATTCCTCCAAATGGTTTTGGAAAGTATCTACTGAATGTTACTGTACTCGCTTTAATTCTTTGGATTGGTTTTGTGAAAAGGGATGCCATTATCAAGTTTGTGACTGCTGGAAAAGTGGTTTCAGTTGATAATAATATGTTGGAAAATATGAGACAAAACGTTGTTCAGCCTGCTTGGGAAAATGCAAAAAAAGTAGGGGGAACACTAAGTACAGGAACGGCAGGCACATTCATGAATTTTGCAAAGAATTTTAGGGGAAGAAAAGATGGTTCAGCTGATAGCGTAGATGGTGCTTCAAGTGGAAGTGGCGGTAATTCACCGAGTGGGGCTGCTATGGGATATGACAATGAGCATGCTATGTCAAGAACCCCGCAAAAAGAGACTGCTAACGGAATAGCTAGTCATAATAGCCGAAGCTTAAAACGCAATCCTCAAACTCTATCGAAAGAACAAGAAAAGCAAAAACAAAAAGAAGCCTTTGCAAATGCAAAAGAAAATAAACAGCAATCCCATTTAGACAGATTGAGAAAAGACGGTATAAACTCTCCTATGCTGAAAGATGCTTTGAATGAAGGAAATGAAGAGTTATCCAAAAGAGCACCTATCTTGCAAGATAAAAAGGATAAATCAGCTAGAACAGATCAAAAAGAGTATGTTGAACAGCTTCTTAAACAGCCCGATAATCAGCAACAAACTGACGATGCATTATTACAACATGAAGAAGAAACTACTTCTAATAGAGCACCAGTCTTACAAGAGAATGAGAAAGATACAGAACGTACAGACCAAAAGGCATATGTCCATGAAGGACAAAATCAGAATGCTGAAACTGAAAAACATCATGATTTTGAAGTTCAGAAGGAAGATTCAGTTTCCAAGAGTGAACCTGTAGCACAAGAGAGATCAGCAGACATCAAACGTTCAGACCAAAAAATCATAACGAGTCAATCTGAACCAAAGAATGGCTTTGAAAGCTCTCAACCTACAAAAGTAGAGAATCAACCTGTTGTCAATAATGAACGAAAAACCAGACCATCTGAACCCGCAAAAGTTCATTCAGATGGTATTCGTGCTGAGAAAAAACAGACGGATGCACCTGCTGAAAGTAAGACTGTTTTAAAAGAAAACCAGCCTTCATCACATACGATTAAGCGAACTGAACAAAACGTAAATACATTTGAACAAGTATCGTTAAATGAAATTGCAAGACGTTCTTCATCAAAAGTAGAAGATCGACTGAGAAGGGATGAAAGAACAAGATGATGAGTAAAAAGGTAGTTCTTCCTTTGGTGTTCTCGGCTCCTTTTATCTTCTTTTTTGCTTTATGTATCGTAGTGGTTATGACGATTTCAAGGGAGAATCAAGTCGGAGACGATTTTATAGGCGGCGGTGATGGCGAATATGAAACGGTTGGTATTGCACCGGATGTCGAACGATTTAGGGCTGTATTTGAGAAGTACGCCCGTCAGGAAGGTGTTTTTGATCAAGTGAATATTATTATGGCGCTCACCATGCAAGAAAGTGGTGGGCGTTCTTTAGATATCATGCAAAGTTCCGAAAGTATCGGCTTACCTCCTAACTCCATAACTGACCCAGAACGTTCGATTGAAGTAGGCATTAAACATTTTAAGAAGGTTTTTAAACAGGCTGGCGGTGATGTTCGTTTAACCTTACAGGCATACAACTTTGGTTCTGGATTTATAGACTATGTCAAAAAGAATGGCGGGAAGTACACAAAGAAATTGGCACTTGATTTCAGCCGTTTGCAAGCTTTTAAAATGGGCTGGAAAAGCTATGGTGACCCAAGTTATGTTGATCATGTCATGAGGTATGTGAAAGGCTCTGATAAAAATGTGAAGCCTGTGAATGGTTCTATGGATTTCTATGAAACGGTCATGAAAGAAGCTTTGAAATATGAAGGGCAACCGTATGCCTGGGGTGGTTCAAACCCGAAAACTGGATTTGATTGTTCGGGCCTTGTTCAGTGGTCTTTTGCGAAAGCTGGAATCACTCTTCCTAGAACAGCACAAGAACAACATGGGGCAACAAAGAAAATAAGTGAAAAAGAAGCGACTGCGGGTGACTTAGTATTCTTTGGTGGCACATATGAAGGAAAAGCAATTACTCACGTCGGCATCTATGTAGGCAATGGCAGAATGTTTAATTCGAATGACAGTGGAATCGAATATTCTGATCTGAAATCAGGTTACTGGAGAGATCACCTTGTATCTTTTGGACGAATTAAATAACTAGGAGTGAAAATATGAAAACACATATTGTATGGGCTTCGTCTTGTTTGTTATTAATATTGCTGACGGGATTTTTCACGAATGGACAGCAAACGTATAAGATTGAAAAGTTAAAGGATAAAAATGAAGTTCTGACAGAAAAAATCAAGGAATTGAACCATATAGAATCAACAAGCAGTGCTTCGGAAAATAAGGCATTTTTTAAAGCGTTTTTTAATTACTATGATATAGATAAACGGTATGAAACAGTTAAGAAGCATACAACCGAAAAAGGGTTTGACTATGCATTTCCTTCTCGTTCTGATCAAAAGCACACAGTCAGTGTACAAAGTGAATTACTTTCATTAGAAAGTTATTCAAAACCCTTAGATCAATCCCATGAATTGTTTTTGAACATTGTTGAAATCTCAACGACTGCAAATTCAGTTACTACGAATCAAGTGTTGATTGTTCAAACGACTATGAAAAAAGATAAAGATGGTTGGTTAGTAGATAATGTGCAGGTTAAGGGAAATGGATAAAAAGTGGAAAAGATTAAATTGTTTGTTTATACTAAATATTGAAAAAGGAGGTAATGTTTATTTTGAAAAACCTTTTAATTTTCCTTAGTTTAATAATGATGATTGTTTTAACTGCATGCGGCGGCAATAAATATGATGGTGCGATTGATGATGTAATCAATCAATATAAAGAAAAACAAGATGATAGTGATCCCATATATAGACGAGACAATGCGCTTATTAGAGTTTATGACGAAGGCAAATATATTCAATTTGCATTTTACCTTCCAAAAGATTCTTTTCGTGAACTGACGTCGTACACCTATTATGAGAAAGTCGGCGATAAGTATCAAGAGATGGATGGTATGCCAATGAATGGCGAAAATGATCGACTTGGCTTATCAAAGAAAACGCCAGACTATGAAGAAGCAAAAGGTGAAGAGACTAAGTTAGAGGAGTAAACCATGTGTTGACTCCTCCTTTTCTATTATGAAATTTTGTCAAAACAATTATAATTAAGAGGGAGGATGGGAGGAGGATAAAAATGAATTGGAGTTTTATACAATCTTTAATTAGTTATGGTGCACTTGGTGCATTTTTTCTATGGATGTTAAAAGTTTATGTAAAAAAATTAACAGATAACCACTTCAATAAGAATATTGTAAACCATCAACATGAGCTAAACAAAGCTCTAAAGATTGTGGAGTTTAATCATCAAAGAAAAATGGAGGACTTTATTCTCTTTACTAATAAAAAACATCAGGTTTATCCAGAACTATACAAATGGATTTATCAAGCTGTTACAAAAATAAACGATGCAACCTCCTTAGGAGGGAGGAGCAATCCCAAATTTCAATCTTCAAATCTTAATACTAAATTACTTAAGGAAATTCTTGAGGATGAAGGTCTTCATCAGGAAGAGATTGAAATGGTAATTCAGGAATGGAATATCAATAATGAAGATGGTATAAAAGAAGCTCAAAGAATATATGAATTTAAAAAATTGACTAAAGCAATTGAATTTAGGAAACAAGCTCATACCTTCTTTTCAGAAAGTGGACTATATTTAAGTGAAATACTTACGGATGAAATTGAAAATATATTTGATATATTAGATTCTATGAGTGTGGATGAATATATGTCGCTAAAGTATCCAGATTTAAAATATGGACATGAAAAATGGGAAAAACACGTAAAAAACAAAAAAAAGATAAACGATGCATTAAAAATAGTTAAAAAGATAATGAAAGATGAATTAACGGTAGGTGACTATATTTATCCATCTTAAAAAATAGTTAAGTACAAGAATTAATAACCCTTAGTCGAATACTTTGAAAAGAAAGGCATTGAGTCTTTTTTTTTTTTTTTTTTTTTTTTTTTCTATAGCATTGTAACTGTCAAGTCGCAAAAGAATTGCTATGACCGCAAAAAAACCGCAAAGGAGTAGATATAATGTACCCTTTTGTAATTCGTCTTTGTAAAATAAAGGGTGTTCTGACATAATACAATTAATGTAAATATTCACACAATTCACGTAAGGATGGGGGAATTTTTTTTGCGGGGTGTTTTCTTAGATAAAGATAAAATTCCGTACGATATAGTCACAAAAAAGTTAAATGATTGGTATACATCAATAAAAAATGATCAAGTTGAGCAAGCAGAGATTATAAAAAAAGAAGTAGAGAAAGAATTGCTAAACATGGAAGAAAACCAAGATGCTTTGTTATATTATCAGCTATTAGATTTTAGACACGAGATAATGCTGAGTTATATGAAATCTACGGAAATAGAAGATCTCCATAATGCTTATGAGACTATAAAAGAAATTGAAGAGCAAGGGCAATTAACTGGCATGTTGGAATACTATTTTTACTTTTTTAAAGGTATGTACGAGTTTAGGCGTAAAGAATTAACTACGGCGATAAGTGCCTATCGAATAGCTGAATCAAAGTTGTCGGAAGTTGAGGATGAAATAGAAAAAGCAGAGTTTTTTTTCAAAGTGTCCTATGTATATTATTATATGAAACAAACATATTTCTCCATGAATTATGCAAATCGTGCACTCAAAATATTTAGAGAGTATGAAGAGTATGCTGTCCAGACTGTACGTTGTCAATTTATTGTAGCAGGAAACCTAATCGATTCTTTGGAATATGAAAGAGCCTTGGAACAATTTTTAAACTCTTTGGAAATTGCCAAGGAAAGTAACATTGAGCATTTAATTGCAATGTCACACATGAATATTGGGATTTGTTATGATGAATTGAAAGAATATAAAAAGGCTTCACAACATTTAATCTTGGCTTTGGAAATTTTTGAAAAATCAAAACATAGTTTCCTAACAAAGACTTTATTCACTTTAACCTACGTTGAAGCAAAACAACAAAATTATGATGTTGCTTTGACATACTTTAGGAAAGGTCGATTAATTGCCGATAAAAGTGATGATAGGGAATACTCAGCGAAATTCAAAATATTAGAGGGATTATTTTTTTCTGATGGTGAGAATCAATTAATAAAGAATGCATTTTCATATCTAACTTCGAGAAAAATGTTTGCTGATGTTGAAAATTTTTCGATTGAAGTCGCTGATTATTTTCATGAACAAGGAAATTTAATGCTCTCTAATGAATATTATCGTATGAGTATTGAAGCAAGACGAAAAATTAAAAAAGGGGAGATTATTAATGAAAATCAGCCGGATTCTATTGGCAGCAGTGATTTTAAGTAGTATATTTTCAATAACTTATTTGCAAAGTGATCATAATACTGAAATTAAAGTGGCTGCAGATAGGGTAGGGGCATAGGTTAATAAAATAATAAGAAAAAGCTTAATCTTTTTGATTAAGCTTTTTTATAAAAATACGAAAAGAAGGAAAGTGAAATGGAATACTCATTATTAGAAAACGGCATAGATTCATTAAAGAAAGCTAAAACTAACATAGAAGAGTTTGAGAAGTATTATAAGGAAAGCAGTTATCACTTTTTAAAAGATGCAATTATATTTCTTAATCATGGAATAGAAATATTATTGAAATACATATTGTCAAAGCAAAATGAATCATTAATATTTACTGATATAAATTTATATATGGAAGCAAAAGAAAAGCTAAAGAATGAAAGTAAGGGTAAGAGAAACCCATTTGAATTTAATAACAAGCGAAATGTTTTTGACGTTGAGTTGGGTAACGGCAATAATAAAAAGAAACAATTGTATACAATTAATTTAAATGAAGCAATTAAAAGAATTAAGTTTTTACTTGATATAGATATATCAAAAGATGTTGAAACGGCAATAACACTTATTAATGACTACCGAAATCATATAACACATCATTCAATCATTTTAGATGAACCCAGTGTTAATGAATTAGTTGAGAAGATAAAATTTCTATATAGACATATACTAGGCTTTTTCCAAAAACATATCACAGAAAGAAACGTAATGAAGGAAGTTGATGCGGAGAGATACCTGTATACACAGCAAGAATGGGAACAATATCAAAGAGATTTGGAAGAGTTTTATTACGACAGGGCAATAAGTGACATATCTCCTGATGAAATGTAGAGTTCCGTCGGTCTCTAATAGGTGCCCAATTTGTGCCCAGAATTCATGAAAAATGATGAAAATAGGTGTAAATAAAATAAACAGATGCTTTGATTAAAAGCTTTTGTAACCCATGATACGTTTTTACTAGGTTGAGGGACTCAATTTAGATGAAGATACCAAGTCATATTGGTATCTTTTTTGTTGTTGGAGTTATTAAATCTCCTTTAGAAGTTTATGATAGGGCACCAAATGCAAGTAGTGGTAACTTTTGCCGGTTGGTGCGTAGGGTTCAACGCTAATCAATCATTGTTTGACTAATGATATGGAATAGTTTAGGATAAAAGTAAATATATATATTTTATCCACTAGGGGAGCTTTTAGAAGCTGAGAAGAGACATGAGTTCTGACCCTTTGAACCTGATTTGGTTAACACCAACGTAGGGAAGTGAAAAAATTAGAGAGATTTTTTATCTTATCTATATTTAAGCCACTTTCCATATGAAAGTGGCTTTATTTATTTTGAAAGGGTGATATTAAAGTGACAACTAAAAAAGTTTTTTTAGCAGGACCATTTAAAAGTTTAGTAGATGTGAATACTGGATTGATGAGTTTACATGAAAGGGAGAAGTTAGAGTCATTAATTTCTTTTTTTGAAAATGAAGGATGGTTAGTCCATAATGCTCACAAGCGAGAAGGATGGGGGAAAGATTTCATGACACCCCAACAATGCACTAAAATTGATTTTGATGAAATAAGCTCTTGCGATCTTTTTGTAGCTTTTCCTGGCTCACCGGCTTCTCCTGGAACGCATATAGAAATAGGATGGGCTTCTGCCTTGAAAAAAAAGATCGTGTTATTACTAGAAAATGAGAGGGATTACGCATTCTTAATTCAAGGGTTAAGCGTAGTAGCTGATGTTGAATACATTCATTTTAAAGATACTGATGATTTATTAGAGAAGATTAAAAGTATCCTTATGGAATACAAGGTGGAATCTTAATGAGAAAGAAAACTTTTCATGAAGCATATATGGAAACCCTACATGACATCTATTATTACCCTGAATTTTTAAATTCACCGCGTGGACAAAATAGCAAAGAAAAATTGAACTATCATCTGACCCTTGAAAATCCAATAGAACGCGTCACTTACTTACCCTCTAGAAAAACAAATATCGTGTTTAATTTTGCTGAAGTTTTATGGTATTTATCGGGGAGTAACAACTTAGATTTTATTAGTTATTACAATAAAAAAATGCCTTTATATTCAATGAATAAAAAAACATTAACAGGTACTGCGTATGGACCTAAAATATTTGAATTTGGAAACGCAAAACTAAATCAATGGAATAGAATAAAAAATCTTTTGACACAGGAAGACATTGATTCAAAAAGGGCATTTATTCAAATATTCGATGCCTCGGAACTCTTCGTTTCTGGCAATATTGATGTTTCTTGTACAATAGGTTTGCAATTTTTCATAAGAGAAAACAAGTTATACATGTCTTCCGTAATGCGTGCAAATGATGCATTTCGAGGAATGATTAGTGATCTTTTCTCTTTTACATTTATGCAAGAATTAATGGCTAGAGAACTTCATTTAGAAGTCGGAGAATATTTCCATAATGTTGGTTCCATTCATATCTACGAGTCCGACAACAAATGGGCAAAAACAGTACTTGAGGAAGCTAAAACTCATAATGATACCTCGGCTTTTGAATTTCCTAAAATGCCTACCGGGAATAATTGGCCTTTTATTGAAACAGTTTTAGAATATGAGTCTTTACTTAGAAAAGATCAAATTTCAATGTCAAGGCAGGATATTGAAACTCTAGAATTACCTGAATATTGGGAACAGGTTCTTTTACTTTTCAGTATATATCAGCATATTGCTTATAAGCGAGATATGGATCATTCTCTATTTCAAGGCTTACTTCCTACTTATCAATTCTTTGTTAAAAATAAGTGGTTTAATTACTTCTCAACTAAACAAAAGGAGGAAATTTAATGAAAACTTCTTGGAAAGAAGACAGTGTTGCTGGTAAATTCGATGCTTATAACGACGTTTTAGAACAAACATTAGGTTTTGAGTATGTTTTTCGTAAATTTGATAAAGCGGATATTAAAAAGGTGCTTGATTTTGGCTGTGGTCCCGGAAAGGTAGCATATAGGTTAGCTGACAGAATAGATTGCAATGTAATCGCAGTAGATGAATCAAGTAAGATGTTGGAAATAGCAAAGACAAAAAGAAAACATCCAAATGTTTACTATCATTTAATTGAACATGATAATCTTTCTTTCTTACCAGATCATTCAGTTGATGCTGCTATGGCCTGTTACGTCTTTATTAATACAGATAGTGATCAACGTATCAAAAGAATTATGGATGAAATTTTTCGTGTTTTAAAACCGGGTGCTTCTTTTGTTATACTCGATACGAACCCTGATTCAACTGGAATAGAATTTTCAACCTTTCGTAACGGAATACCGGGGAAAGAGTATTCTTATGGAGAAGAAAGAAATGAGTGGCTTCATATTCCTGAACAAGAAGATTTAATTTTAAATGACTTTCATTGGCCAAAGTCAATGTACTATAAACTTTTATCTAATGTAGGTTTTGAAAGTGTAACATTACTGGAACCAACGTTAAACAATATTGACGGAGAGCAGTTAAAGGCCATCGAACAAAAATTTAAATTTAATAATTGGAAAAGTGAAAAGGAATACCCACCTTTTATCATTTTTGAAGCAGTGAAACCAACCTTAGGAGGAGCATGAGTTGACGGATATCTATAAAGCACTTTCGATTGCAGGAACAGATCCAACCGGGGGAGCAGGAATTCATGCAGACCTAAAAACCTTTCAGGAACAGCAAGTATATGGAATGGCTGTTATTACATCAGTTGTTGCTCAAAACACACTTGGTGTGAATAGTTTTGAGGAGGTATCTCTAAATAATATATCTCAGCAAATAGACTGTGTCATTGAAGACATAAAACCAGATGCTGTAAAAACCGGTATGCTTGCAAGTGTGGAAATTATTGAACTGATAGCTGAAAAATTAAAAGCGGCTAATATCCAATCGTATGTGATGGACCCGGTTATGGTTGCTAAAAGCGGGCATCATCTGCTTCATAAGGATGCCGTTAATCATTTAAAAAAATTATTAATACCTCAAACAACTATTATTACACCAAATATTCCAGAAGCAGAAGTAATAATTGGCAAATCAATAAAAACTATACAGCAGATGCGTGATGCTGCTAAAGAAATTGTGGAAGTATATGGGGCAAAGAGTGCTGTCGTAAAAGGAGGACATTTGAACGGAGAAGCTCGCGATATTATGTACTTTGACGAGGCCTTCGAGGAATTTGTTTCTCCTCGCTTTGATACAAAACATACCCATGGAACAGGCTGTACTTTTTCTGCCGTTATAACTGCAGAGCTAGCAAAGCAGCACAGTATACCAGAATCAGTAGCAACTGGAAAAGAATTTATTTCAGCAGCCATTAAACATCCTATAGGGATTGGGAAGGGACAAGGGCCTACAAATCATTTCGCGTATCGCTCAATTATTAATCAAGAGACAACTACTTAAGGAGTGTTACGATGATCTATAAGGAATATGATGTATTTTTATTCGATTTAGACGGAGTTATTTATATAGGAGACAAAGCTTTACCAGAAGCTGTTTCTTCTTTAAAACGTCTCCGTGAAGAAAAGAAATCCATTCGTTTTTTAACGAATGATCCCTGTGTTACAAGAGAAACGATTGTTAAAAGGCTTCATAAACTCGGTTTTTCAGCAAGTATTGATGAAGTGGTTACTTCGGGGTGGGCAACAGCTGATTACCTTGTTAAGGTTGGGATAAAGAGAGCATATATATTAGGAAATGATGAACTTAAAAGCGAGATTCAAAAAGCTGGTATTGATCTTGAAGAAGACCTAGCAGAGGCTGTTGTTATTGGATGGGATAACAATATTACTTTTCAAGATATACATAAGGCGGTAAATCTCATCCGCAGGGGGGCTTCATTTATTGCTACAAATGGGGATAAAACATTTCCCACCGCTAAAGGACCAGCTCCAGCTACAGGCGCCATAGTTGAGGCTGTTAAAACGGCAGTAGATAAAGAGCCCATCATAATTGGAAAACCGGATTCTTCAATTTTTGAAAAAGTCCTTGAGTCCTTTGAAGACAGAGAAAGATGCGTCATGATTGGGGATACACCTGAGACAGATATTATTGGAGCGAACCGAATGGGTATAGCTTCAATCTTAGTTTCTGGTCAAAATAATTTATTTCCTGTAGAACATGACTTTAGAAATCCAGATGTTGTGATCCGTGATTTGAAGTATTTGTTCGATAGTGAAGTTAAGATAGAAGCACGTGAAAAACCAGATTATCAATGGACAGAACAAGTTAAAGCTGGAGTCGCTGGAATAATAATCAAAGATTCAAGTTCGGTTTTATTAATGAAGCGTGCTGACAATGGTCAATGGGGCATACCTTCAGGACATGTGGAACCAGGTGAATCAGTTGAACAAGCGATAGTAAGAGAAATAAAAGAGGAAACCGGATTAACTGTTAAAGTTTCTAAAATGATTGGAGTTTATTCAGATCCAAGCTCACAGACATTTATTTACCCTGACGGAAGAGTCAGTCACTTTATTACCAACTGTTTTCAATGTGAAGTGATTGGAGGGACATTGAAAAAGTCCACAGAGGAGGCTTTAGAAATTAGGTATTTTAATATTAATGAGTTACCAGATAATCTATTGCCAATGCACCCTAGGTGGTTGGAAGATGCATTAGCACAGAAAGAACTTGCTTTTATTCGTTAAGTTAACTTTATATTTTCAATTGGTAGATGAAATATGCTAACGAGGGAATCAAATAGAGAAGATGCCAAAGATTAAATTGGTATCTTTTTTATTTTTCATCCCTACAGGTTTAGCCTTGATGAAGTATCAGTGATTATTTTGTACACAAAATGAACGTAACTTTATGCAAACATAGAGATTGAATGAGCCCCCACACTTGCAATATAGGATCAGAAAAAACAAAGAATTGCAAAATGAAAAAAAGACTGGCATGTCGAATTGGGGACGTTAGGAATAACAAATAAAGAAGCAACCCCTATTTGAATACAAATACAAGAAAAAATCGTAAACGATATTGGTAAAGTACCATACGAAAAATTCTTTAAACTCTAAAAGCCATACGAGAATCAATTCAATATACAAGAATTAAAGATACTGAGAGTTTAAAGCTTTTTCTCTCTCTCTCTTTATTTCTGTTGTTTTTACATACCTGCCACCAATGACATGAAGGTAATTTTCTGGCGATGAAAAAACTACTCCATTTTTACTCCGCAATATGAATAAATCATTGTAGAACAACATAACCAAAATAAATAAACACTGATATATAAAGGTTTTGTAACAAAAAACACAGTTTCACTTTATTGAGGGCCTAGTGGGTGAATAACCCGTGGAGGTTCAAGTCCTCTCGGCCGCATCAATGATACCAAGGGTTTTGACGCCCTTGGTATTTTTTTGTGTTTATTTTTAAATGATTTACTGCCCACAAACTGCCCACTTACCTACAGGAAGCCAACTAATTTAATTTTCCAGCCATTTCTTGTTTTTCTTTACATGTCCTAAATGTTCTTTAATTACTGTAATCTTCTCCTTGGTGTATTAATATTGTTACAAGTGTATATCCAAAATCATGTAATTGGTTGTAAAGTCGAAGTTCTTAAATGATATAAATACATAAGAATTCACTGCAGTGCCCCCCATATATAAAGGAGACTATTGTTAGAGTTTATGAAACAGATTACAATTAATGTGAATGGGGGATTTTATGCTTAAGGCAATGATTCTGCTAATTTTAGGATTATCGGCTCTCGCAGCTGGCTTTTTAACTCTTAAAAGAGAGTTGTCGGTTGAATCTGTTTCTATATCTTCAGCTGATGAAGCCAAATCAGAAATGAAAAACATCTTTAATGACCATGGCTGGTTTTATCTGTCTGGAATAGCCCTTTTTATACAGTTCGTTTTCCAGGGATTCCAATTCACATCTGAGTATTTTTTTCATGCGTTTTTAATTAGCTCTGGAATCCAATCACTATTTTATCTTTTCAATAAAAAAGAGCTGGGCTATCAAGTTTGTGCGGTTATTGTTGTTAGCTTTTTAGTGATTTATTTATAACAAACAAGAAAAAGAGTGATGAATCGTTGATCACTCTCTTTTTCTATTTGATATCTTTTTTGCTTTAGATTTATTAAATCTCCTTTAGGAGTTCATGTTTTGTCACCAATTTCAGGCCTTGAACCACATTGAATGTTATATTTTCTTAAACCTTTGCCAAATGAAAAAACAGACAATTATTAAATTGTCTGCCTCAACAAGGTAATTCTTCTGGTTACATCTCAAGAATGGAATGAAAATATCTTACTCAAAATTGTTCCAGTTATCTAAGTAACGGTATAACGTTGTTTTACTGATGCCCGTTTCTTTGGTGATTTGCTGAATGGTATACTGTTTGCTTTGGTACATCTTCACAGCACGGCGGACATTAGCATCAGGTTTTCTCGGACGTCCTGTATTTTTCCCCTTTAATTTCGCCTCTTGGATTCCAACCTTTGTATTTTCACTAATAATGTCAAATTGAAATTCGCTGACTCTTTCTAAAAAATCGAAGAAAATGGAACCATTTTTCTTTGAGGTGTCCACCTTATCTAATATTGAGATAAAGTTGATTTGTTTTGTTTTGAAGAAATCAATGATATCAATTAGGTCTTTTGTAGAGTCCGCAATACTGTACAACTTATAAATAACTACGGTATCCCCAACATTTAAACTGTTACATAATGACTCAAATTCTGGTCTGTTTTTTGCTGAATTTGTTTGTTCAATATATATCTTTTCACAGTTGAATTCTTTAAGTGCAGCTAGCTGCTTTGTTACTTCCTGATCTTGACTAAACGGACGTGCATATCCAAAAATCAAATCATCAACCCCTGATGAATGTTGTATATTTTATTATAACAAAATAAGATGGATAGCGCAGAATGCGCCAATAGTTCCAAAAAAGATCTATTTTGGTACAAAAAATTATAGACATTTGAATTCTTATTTGTTACATTTTAAATAGTTACAAACGGCCCTGACTTCTATGAGAGTTAGAAGTCAACAAAAATAATCATAAAGAGGTGTACTGTATTTTATGTTAAAAAAATTAAATATGGAGTGGTTCTCAAATATAAAAGGGGACTTATTAGCTGGTATTGTCGTTGCTTTAGCATTAATACCTGAAGCCATTGGATTTTCCATTATTGCAGGTGTTGATCCTATGGTAGGATTATATGCTTCATTTTGTATTGCTGTAGTGATTTCTTTTGCAGGCGGCAGACCTGCTATGATTTCTGCGGCTACAGGGGCTATGGCTTTGTTAATGGGAACGTTGGTGAAGGATCATGGATTACAGTATCTGTTTGCTGCTACGATCCTGACGGGTATCATCCAAATCATATTTGGGGTTCTGAAAGTGGCGCGATTAATGAAATTTGTACCACGATCGGTTATGGTAGGTTTTGTTAATGCGCTGTCCATTTTGATTTTCATGGCACAAGTTCCTCATTTTGTTGGAATATCCGGTATGACATATGTGTTTGTCGGTATAACATTGGTCATTATTTATCTATTTCCGTTTATTACAAAAGCTGTGCCAAGTCCTTTGATAGCGATTATATTCCTCACGGTCGTTTCTATTTGGGGTCACTTTAATGTCCAAACAGTTGGAGATTTAGGCACAATTAAACAAGCCTTACCAAGCTTTTTGATTCCGGATGTTCCATTGAACTTTGAGACGCTGTCAATTATCTTCCCGTCTTCTATTGCTCTAGCTGTCGTTGGTCTGCTTGAGTCGTTGTTGACTTCTTCAATTGTAGATGACATGACAGACACAGAAAGTAATAAAAACAGGGAGAGTCGAGGACAAGGCATTGCCAATATCGTTGCAGGATTTTTCGGCGGTATGGCTGGATGTGCGATGATCGGTCAATCTGTTATCAACGTAAAATCTGGAGGGAGAGGCAGACTGTCAACCTTTACAGCTGGTGTGTTCCTCATGTTTTTAATACTCGTTTTAGGTGAATGGGTTGTTCAAGTTCCTATGCCTGCACTGGTTGGCGTTATGATTATGGTTTCAATTGGAACATTCGATTGGTCATCACTCCGAATGCTTAGAAAAGTCCCGCTTACTGATACAGTTGTCATGATTGTTACTGTGATTACAGTTGTAGCTACAGATAACCTATCTATTGGCGTGATCGTGGGAGTCATTTTGAGTGCGATTTTCTTTGCTTCCAAAATCTCACGAGTGAAAGTGAAAATGACTTCTGTTTCAGATCAAGAAGTTGTTTATGACATTAAGGGTCAAGTGTTCTTTGCTTCTGTGCAGGAGTTTGTGAACTCCTTTTCATATGAAGATGTGAAAAAGCGTGTCGTTATAAACTTTTCAGACGCGCAAATTTGGGATGATTCAGGCGTAGCCGCCGTGGATAAAGTTGTCTTGAAATTCATAGAACATCATGCAGATGTTAAATTGGTTGGCTTAAACGAGTCAAGTCACCATTTAATTGAAAAGCTTGCTACTTACAATCATCCTAACGCACAGCCGTCGGGTCACTAAGGGGAAGGTGCAGCAGCTGTATAGCAAAACCGGTACCTGATTCAAGAGTGGACATATATGATTGGAAATGACAGTGAGTAAATTATTTAAATGTTATACCAATGATTATGATTTTATTAGTAGCAGAACATTCATTGTTTTGGCTCACTATTTTTTAAAGGATTTTGCCGCCCTTGGAATATAGTGCAATGATATAAAAGGTTGATACAATAACTGATCTTGAGGTGTTAAACTAATAAGTTTTTTGAACTTTTCTGGTCTCAAAACTTTAATTTTTCTTGTTGTAGATAATTGTTTACCGTTGCCGTAGGGATTTTCCTTTAAAATTTCTTCATGTACAGCTGTATTAAAAATTTGCTTAAACTAGTCATTATATTTGCAAAGCAAACTGGCATCTGTGATGACAATATAAAAAATCACTATTCTCCTTAAGGGAATAGTGATTTTTGTGCTTTACTAAATTACTTAATTTCAATTGCCGAAGCCTTGTTGTCCCAATCTGAAGCCATATTGGCAGTTTTACCATACCAATCAGAATGTCTAAACAGGACTCCTCTGCCATACCCTTGAGTTGAAGTATGCTCCCAGAGCGTCGTTGAATAGCTTGCAGAAGGTGAAGCTGTACTTAAGGAGGAAATTCTATCATTCCAGGTAGAAGGCAAGTTTGTAAACCCATCTCTCCAATAAATATACTGCCCGCCTTTATCTTTAAACTCATAGAAATCTGTGCAGCAAGTGCCGCTGGCCGTTGGCTGGAATTTATTTTGAAGCTTTTGTTTATCTTTTGCGATAAAAGCCTCTAATGTTACATTGCTTGTAAAACCATATGCCAACAAATCGCCGTTTTTATCCTGCTTAGGCAGAACCATGGTCACTTTTATGTTGTTGGATTTGTTGTTCACTTGGCCTGGAGAACTCACATCTTTTCCATCTACAGTTAAGTAATGGAACGATTTAACCGTATAATTATTTGACTTGGCATCGCTTGCTGGCGCAGCGCTTGCCGGTAATACAGTAGTCATCAAACAGGCTGCTGCAACGATACCCATCCCTATCGTTTTTTTGAGCTTTGTTTTAAACATTATGCCACCACTCCCAAACTTAATTTCCTATTATTTAATAGGATGGAAGTAGAATATCATTATCAAACTGAAAATGTTGTCTTTATTTGCGAAGAATCATTAATTTAACAATTATTCAAAGTTTTTATTCAGCCAGTTTGAAAAAAGAGGGTAGGCGAATGTATGAATGAAATAAGAATATCCTTATTAGATGGAGTTTTAGAATAATTAATTGAAGAATATTATTAGAGTCATGGCCAGGGGATATGATTAGAACCTGTTTTTAACTTTAGAGTCCTTGAAAAAAAGAAACAGGATCAGTGACGGAGAAGTTCTTGTCAAATTTGTAGTGTATGAACTCATGTTTTTGAAAAGGATATGGGTGAATAAAGAGTGCTGCTGTTGAAGTTTACGGTTATCGATGGCGAACGAATAAAAATAAAAAGAATCGCTGAAAAAAGTGCTGACCTCTGCACAACCGTTGCGCGAGTCTGCGCTTTTATTCAGCAAGAGACACTGTCCCTTACGATTTATGGGGAGTTTATTTAATCCGATGATAGCCGCGCTGATACTTGGCTTTTAGAAGCTTTTTTTAAGTGGCTAAAACCCACAAATTTTTTGCCTTCTTCATCCCATAGGCGGAACTTTAAAGATCTAAGACTTGTTGCCAGTGTAATGGTCGGAACGTTTTGCAATGGTTCAGTGTTGTTATGCACTTTTTCAAGCTTATAGTTTGGGACTCTCGGGCTTAAATGATGAACATGATGGAACCCAATATTGCCTGTTAGCCATTGCATGACTTTTGGAAGCTTGTAAAAAGAGCTCCCCTCAACTGCTGCTTTTACATATTCCCAATGCTCGTCTTCTTCAAAATAAGAATCCTCAAATGTGTGCTGAATATAAAACATCCAAATGCCGAGAGATCCTGATATCATAAATATTGGAGCTTGGACCAGCAGGAAGTTTTGCCAGCCAATAGCCCAACATAAAAGAGCTGCCAAAGCAACGATCCCCAGGTTCGTTATATATGTATTCATCCGTTCTTTGCGTTTTGCCCCTTTACGATTAAAACGGTTGGTAATCCCGAAGACGTAAATCGGCCAATAATAAACATAACAAATGGATTTCTGTACAAACGGTACATGATCTTTGTCTTTGTTGAGGCTTCCTTATATTCCTCAACGGTTAGTACCCAAATATCGCCTGTACCGCGTTTATCCAGGTTGCTGCTTGTCGCATGATGGACAGAATGGTCGTGTGCCCAATGATCAAAAGGATGCAGAGTCAGAATTCCTGTTATTGTTCCAAGAATTCGGTTCGCCTTTCTGTTTTTAAAAAAGGAATAGTGGCAGCAATCATGAAAGATGATGAAGGTTCTTACTAAAAAACCTGCCGCAACGAAAGAAATCGCTAATGTAAGGAGATAAGAAATCGACAAACTCTTATATGCCAAATACCATAACAGGATAAATGGAACCAATGTGTTAATGATTTGACAAATACTTTTTTGTAAATCGGACTTTTCATAGGGTGTAACCAGTTTTCTCAAAGTCCTAAGGTTTTGTTCATTCATTTTTTAAAGATTTCCCCTTCCCTGATGTTCTGCTAATTATAGAAAACGTCTTATTATCATGAATCCCAGCGTCATACACCATATATGATAAGTATCATTCCCATACATCTGTGAAATTATTGGAATTATGAAGCTGATTTCCAGCTTAATTACATCTTTATTAGCAGTGCAAGCCGGAATACTTAAGGTGTATGAAGATTATACCCGGCTTCTTATCGGGCCAAACCCTCTCCTTGTACCCCTATGGAATCGGTTTATTTAGACGCGTGAACGTTGATTGGTTGATGTCCAAGTTTTATCGTATTATGAGCATCTTGGCAAAAGGGGATATACCATGAGTGACTGTTTGGAAACATATGCAGAATTAAAGCTTGACCAGTAAACAGCCCTGTTTTTAACATATCTTGCACTTGAACATTTTATTTTTAAATAACAACCATTTATTGATGGACGATTAAGCAAAAAAACGGCTTGAAGACACTCGTCATTCATTTCAAACCTTTTCTCTACTGGTAATCACAAGACTAATAAAAAATCCCAAAAATAAAACAACGAAATAATTTGCAGTTATTTCCGTTTCGTGTTATGATAAAGAAGAATTATTTTTGTTCGGTGTAAAGGATAGTATGAATATCGACTTTTCGTCTTGATGATACTTTGGGCAGGGATAGTAAAACAATGTGTGGTAACGCACTAGGAGGCAACAATAATGGAACAAGGTACAGTTAAATGGTTTAATGCAGAAAAAGGTTTTGGCTTTATCGAACGTGATAACGGAGACGACGTATTCGTACACTTCTCTGCAATCCAAGGTGACGGATTCAAATCTTTAGACGAAGGTCAAAAAGTAACGTTTGACGTTGAGCAAGGTGCTCGTGGAGCTCAAGCTGCTAACGTTCAAAAAGCTTCTTAATCTTCAATCGTTTATAAAAACAGGCTCTTTAAATAGGGCCTGTTTTTTTATGTCCTCTGTATAATACTCAATAAAAAACCCTACTCAATGTTCAAGTAGGGAGATGATACAAGGTAATGAAAAAAGATTTAACACTTCAAAGGTTTATTTATAGTATAACATACTGGATTGACAATATGCGGAATATATCATTATTTATTTTTCTTTTCAAATACAACTACATTTTTTCACTAACCTGCTTGTCAATGTAAGTACAAGTTTTGATTATTGACTATATATTTAGATGTAACCAACTCTTGTATCTCTTTTGTTAAGAAGATAAACAATTACTATTCACTGTCGCAGTGAATATAGAAATTCTTAAAGATAGAGTGGAAATTGATTGTTTTTAATCACTTAGAGATACCTAATACAATGAAAGCCCTGCCTCTCTTCCATCCTTACGGCTCCTTGTCCGTGCCAGTGGGAATCAGGATTATAAAATCAAGTGACTAATTTATCGAGTTTTTTGATAAAACTCCAAATGTTCGTAGAAGAAATTTAAATAATAAAAATGGATGAGAAGGAACAACAAAAGAGGTTAAAGTTCTAAAAGTAAGGTTGAAGAAGATGAACGTCTTGAAATGATTTGCTTTTAATCATAATATTTCGAAAAAAATAAGGATATCGTTTGGAATACAAAATCATTAAACTCAACAGAAACTTTTTATTTGATTTTCAGTGATTCCTTTAATTACTTCCAGTTCACTAATCAAAAATTCATATGCATTATCCAACATTTTTTTTTCGCTTGCATTAAGTGCTTTTTCTTTCTTCATACGCATTAAATCACGAACAACTTCTGCGCCTTCTTGTATCTCACCCGTTTTTATTTTGTTCGTGTTTACTATATACCTTTGCTTCCACGGCAGTAACCTATCTGATTCTCCATGCTGAAAAATGTGTATAATGTGTTTTAATGCATGTATATCAGTAACTGGTCGTATACTTGAACTCAATATTTTACGCGTTGGTATCATAACTTGCATATTACTAATCGCCATTTTTATGACATAATACTGTTGTTTTTTTCCTAAAATTTCTTTTTCCTCAATGGCTTCAATTATACCTACTCCGTGCATTGGATAAACAATGTTATCGCCAATTTGAAACATATCATCCACCTCCATATTTGTACCTTCTTAAGATTACCATATACGGAGGTGTAATATCAAACTTTTAATAATAACATGGTCGATTTTTTGTTGTCAATAGTTTTTTATGAAAAATCAGATCGAGCAAAAACAGTAGGAAATGGGTCGGATTCCCAATAAAAGAAAGGTCAATTGGTCCGTTATGTCCTGTAGCTTCGACAAATTAACGTAGATTGAAATGAGTTGTTAAATCTTCTTTAGGAGTTCATAACTTGGCACCAAATTCAAGTTGTGATCCTGAGGTTAGTCAACCAAGAACATGTACAAAATGGTAAGCATCACTTTGAGTGAAGTTTAGAAATAATTACTTTTATAAACATGGCGTTTGTCAATAGCTAAAGCCAAATTTTTTATAGGAGAAAAAAGCTGCAAAAGACCAGTGGGAAATGAATGCTACCCACTGGTTTGTACGTTACTTAGGTGATAATTTCTTTAGTCGTTTTGAAAATTTGAATGATTTAATCTCGCTAACAAATGTTGAGCCTAAAAGGAGTGTGCCACCTAGCAGTTGAACAATGGTCATTTGTTCTTGTAGGATCATTGCAGAAATTAATATAGCTACAAATGGATCGACATAGCTTAGCATAGCAATACTCTGTCCTTTTAATCTTTGCATACCCGAGAAGAATAACCAAAATCCTATACCAGTGTTTACAATGCCTAAAATGATGATAAAAGGAACGGATGAGTTAGATACCCCAAAGATACCGAATCCTTCTGAGAAAAAAACATATGGCAAGAGCAGTAATGCTGTTATTCCAAGTTGGATGATTGTAATCTCTAACCTGCCCATGCGGTGAATAAATTTATTGAGTAACATCAATGCAGCGTAACATGCAGCCGCGACTAACCCGAAAAAGATTCCAAGTAGATCCTCTGTTCCAGATGCACTTATGCCGTTTCCAACAATCAATAACATGCCTATGATCGCTACACCAATACAAACCAATTTTTTGATAGGTAATTGTTCCTTAAGGACCACCGGTGAGAGAATCATGACAAACACAGGTGCGAAGTAATACCCTAGTGTTGCATTAGTAAGTGTTGTATGATCGTACGCTTGATAAAGAAAAATCCAATTTCCTCCTAATGCAATGCCAGAAAGAAATAAGATGTAAGCATTAGCTTTTACCAATTTCCACGGAATGGCTTTCTTCATCATAAAAAACACGAACATTAAAAATAGACAGCCAATTGAACTGCTTAGTAAAGCTGTTTCACTCGAAGATAAATCAATGTATCTCACGACTAAACCCATTGTGCCAAAAATGATCATTGATAATATAAACTGTATCTTAGATTTCATTGTCTACTCCTTCGAATCTGCGAAACAGCTTATATTTCGCAGATTCTTAATCTGTTTTAAATATAAGCTTATTCATTGCTGATTCAACAGCTGGAGTAAACGGCGGTGGCGGTGATGTCGAAAATGGCTTCCAAGTGTTTAGGTTTGTATCTGAGAGTAGCATGTTAATCCCCCAATTTATTGTATTTTTAGAAGTAA
This sequence comes from Bacillus sp. T17B1, assembly GCF_026796395.1. Classification (NCBI taxonomy): domain Bacteria; kingdom Bacillati; phylum Bacillota; class Bacilli; order Caryophanales; family Bacillaceae; genus Bacillus; species Bacillus sp. T17B1. The sequence goes on along the minus strand of NZ_JALAYA010000010.1, from coordinate 64,362 downwards.
GATATTACGAAGAAGTGGTTCTAAATAGATTATACATGAAACCTTTTCTTGAAAGATACGAATGTTTCATAGAATAAGAAGTAGAAGCTGTGACTAAGTGATATCGGGTTGAGGATGAGATAGAGCAGAGTTTTCTTTAAAGCGTCGTATGTTTATATGAAACAGATAGACTTATCAATATAAATTAATGAATATAATTAACAGGCTTCTGTATTTGACAATAAGCTTCAACTTTTATTGAGGCCTAGTGGGTAATAGCCTCTTGAGGTTTAAGTCATCTCAGCCGCATCAATGATACCAAGGGTTGAAGACCTTTGGTATTTTTTATGATTATTTTTGCATTGTTACTGCCCGCTTAGAGGGAAGAGACCCCATCCGTAAAGGACCTTCAATTCTTTCGAATACAGCCCACGTTCAGGCAGGAACTTCCGGCTGCGAGAAGTTATCTGGATTCTGTTTCGTTGTGGCTTCCATTTATTTGACCTCCTTTAACAAGACAGGAGGGAAATATTATCTGCCGGATATTTCGTGCACAGTTATGCGGGATCACACATATGAAATAAAATAAGTACTTCACCTGTACAGGTTTTTTAAACATCTACAAGACCTGTGAAATGATTCAGTGGTTTGTTTTGACATTCTTTTAGCTCCTATTGATCTAGCAGTGCTGCAAGTTATAATTGTAAATTCCATTAAATTGTTATAATGTTAGATAAAGGTTTCAGTGGAGGCTAACGTAAAAGAATTGATATTGCTTGAATAATGAAAGTAAGCGAAAAATACTTCATTCACTAGAAGCTCAGTGAAGAATAGAATTGCACTCATACTCTGCAGTAAATCACATAAAATGGGTTATGGAAATTGAAAAAAAGCAGGATGCCCGTTTTTAGTACATTTAAAAAGGAGTTATCACGTTGTTAAAAAGGTTTTCTTTGATTTTTCTAACATTAATTATGTCTATCATTGTTTTACTAGTAGCTGGTAAAGATTCACCTGGAGAACATGTCATTTCATTTGATGAGCCTATTATTTTAATGATATCAGTTGGGATTGTTATATTTTTATTTATCCCTCCTTTAGCCATGTCCTTTTTTGGAAACTTGGTTGTAAGAATAGTGTCAGGAGTATATCAATGTTTTATCGTTTTAACTTTTATGGGGCTTATTCCAATTGGATTTCTTATTCCCAATGGCTTTTTGACAATTCTTGTTTCTGTTGCAGGAACTTTAGTTAGCATAGCTAGTGTTGTAGGAACCTTGTTAATTGGCAGGCATAAAGAAGGTAAAATCATACAATAGTTACTGCCACAGTGACAATGAAATCATAAAACTAGGTTAGAAGGCTTTATCCCTAATTTCGAGGAAAGAGGTCTTCTTTTTTGTAGGTTTTGATGTTGTGGACATAGATATAGCCCTTGATGCTGATGCTTGCTTTTGGGTGAGACACTCGGAAAGCAAAGTATCGGGGGCATAACATTTATTATAAAACAGGAGATGTATTTCGACGAGAAAAATGTCAACAGCCCACAAATTTCCCTTTTACCTAAAGAAAGTCCACTAATCAGTCAGCAGTTCCTTTGGGAAAAAGTGTCCATAAAAACCAATTGTCGTTTTTATTGAAGCTCGTCTAAGCCTTTCTTTTGTTATTGCATATTCTTCACCTTAATCGTAATCTATTGAGTAAATAATATAGGAATAAAACAAATAGCGTGATGTCAAAAATAAAATTGACAAGGCAGGGATAAGGGATGGCGAACGAGAAAAATCAAGAGTGTTATTAAAAAATGGAGAGGGAATGTACGACCAAGCCTATGAACCTGTTTTTAGTATCCAGCTAAAAGAAAAAGCAAACTGCTCGGAAAGAAGGAGTTTCTGATGACAAATAACAAAACGAATCCTAAGGTTGATGAATTTGTAAGTAAAGTGAAAAAGTGGAAGGGTGAATATGAGAAGTTGAGAGCTATCGTTCTTGACTGTGAGCTGACCGAAGAATTGAAGTGGAAGCATCCTTGTTACACGCATAATAATAAGAACATCGTTTTAATACATGGATTTAAAGAATATTGTGCGCTTCTGTTTCATAAAGGCACCTTGTTACAGGATACCCACGGGATTCTCATTCAACAAACGGAGAATGTACAGGCGGCACGCCAGATACGTTTCACCAATGTTCAAGAAATTGATGAAATGGAAACGATTTTGAAAGCCTATATTCATGAAGCCATTGAAGTTGAAAAAGCCGGGTTGGAAGTGGATTTAAAAAAGAAGACAGAATATAAAATTCCTGAAGAACTTCAAAATAAATTCGATGAAATTTCTGCCTTGAAAACAGCTTTTGAAGCATTGACTCCAGGGCGGCAAAGAGCATACATTCTTCACTTTTCTCAAGCCAAACAATCCAAAACCCGAGAGGCGAGGGTTGAAAAATATGTGCAAAAAATTCTCGATGGAAAGGGATTAAAGGATTAGTAATTTTCCTTTCGAACTACTCAAAATGCTTCGTATTCCTAAAAACAAAAAAGATTTGAACGAAGCAAAAATGAGTGTGTGTATTGAAAAAATGATACGCTGAGATGTCGAGCAATGTGTAAAAAGAGCCTTAATTAAAAGTTAATCAAGGCCCAATATCAATAAATGAAGTTATATGCGTTATCCGCTGTTTACTGATTAATGAATCATCATAATGTCAATGAGTCGCTTGATTTTTTCATTGTCGCCTGGATCAACGTATACCTTTTTTGCATTTTTAATGATATTCTCAGTCACTTCCTGCATGACGCCTTGATCTAAATCATCGGCGGAATCCCAACGTAAAGGGACATTGTATACATGAATCGTGCCATCTCCATTTCCATGATAAGTGACTGATCCATCCACTAATCGAGAACCTGCTAACTGGATCACATCTTCTGGATAGCTGGCACTTGTGTCATCATTAGGATTGATCAGTTCGCCAGCTGAAATGTGTCGAACATTCAATTCATCTATCTCTTGATTTGGTCCAAGCTGCAGCCAAACCCGGGCATATTCGATTTTCTCAGAAGAATACGCTGACAATACATTGTCTTCTTCGCCTTTCTCCTCGTTTCTAACTTCTTCTGAAGAGATTTCGCTTGATTCATCCATTGCGGATTCTTCTGATGCTGTTGTTGGCTCTGATTGATCTTTGCCTATTTTGTTGCTGTCTTCGGTCTTATTATGATTTTCTTCAGATTGTACAGCAGAATCAGTTTCCGAAGATTGTTTTGATTCTTCGTTCTTACTGCCCGTACATCCAGCAAGCAATAAGGCGATCAGCAGCAAGGCAGCAAGGCAGTAAAATATCTTTCCGAGTTTCCTCATTCTTTCATTCCTCTCCATCAACTAGCTTTCAGCTTCATATAAAAGTCATTCATCTAAATATTACCATGTAATAGTGATGATCTTTTGAAATTTGTTAAAAAAAGAACCGTTTTTGGATCAATCTTGTCCATGTTACGGAGGCATCGCAGGAAGTGGCAGCAACTCTATTAGAATAACCAACCTTAATTCGTTTTTGTTCCTTGATGAAAGAGTTGCCATATTTCATCAAGGAACTACCATATAGAGCTGTGCAATGTTTGTTGTTTTCTTGTTTCATCAATAATTTGACATGTAGCTAGTGCAACATTAGGAGTCAGTGTATGAACTTCAAAGTTTTGGTACGAGTGGGATAGGATATAAAAAAAGAGACCAAGCATTGCTTGATCACTAAGTAAAATGATTTTTTATTTCTCTCACTAGCTTTTTCAGGCAGAAACGCCAAGCTGACGGAGAATGTCATGCTCCCCCACATGTGGTCTATATGTTACCGTCAGAAATACGCAACATCATAAGAGAAAACGTAACGGATTTCCCCGTTGCAGGTCCGGCAAATGGAATTCCTGTATGTTTACCTTCAAATATAAAATAGACAGCTACAAGGTTCACCTTCAGCAATCATCGCTTGAATCAACTTTTTAAAAATCCGGGAAAGCATCAAAGTTTTTTTCAGAATCTAATAAACCTTCTACATCTGGAAACGGTGTATCTAATTGCGGGTCGAATACAAAGTCTTTAATAGGGCATCGCACTGTTCTTGTTCAACGGACATTATGCCCCCTGTCCTTAAATAAACATTTAAAATGAATATGATTCGCCATCATCAGGCACTAAGACATGAGAGGGGATTCCTTTTTCATTAATAAACAATTTTAATTCTTCTCTTGATAATCCCCAATGGTTTACAGCTTCCATGTGGCTTACGATGATTTTTGCGTTTGGAGCAGCCTTATACGTTTCATAGATATCTTCTTTACCCATGACGAGAGAACCGCCTTCATAGAATTGATTATCGCCGCCGTTCACTACAATGATGTCCGGCTGATGTGTTTCAATCTCTTCTTGAACCGCATCATACCAGACTGTATCTCCGGCGATATATAACGTTTTCTCACTTTCGTGTTTGAACACAACACCGCATACAAGCCCTGTAAGTTTTAATATTTCTCCTCTTCCGTGTTCGCCTTTGGTTTTGATTAATTGAATGCCTTCAAAGACTGTGTCTTTTGTTAACACTTCGACATTTTTGAAACCGGCATTTCGTATTTCTTTAGCATCTTCTCCATTTTGTGAGAACAGCTTGATATCTTTTGGCAATAAGTCTTTAGCTGCCTTATCCCAATGATCATCATGTAAATGAGTGACAATGACAGCATCAATATGATGAATAATATTGTCGGCAGAAGTCGGCAAATCAACCAAAGGATTGTTTTGATCCTGCCTTGGCGCATTTGGGAATGGAGGATAAGCACCTTTCTCAGCTAACATTGGATCTATTAAAAACGTTTTGCCTGCATATTTGATAACAAGTGTCGCATTACGAATTTGTTGAATGTTCATGTATAGTACTCCTTTTCTTTAATATGCGTATAGTTTACATGTAGCCGCTGAATAAATACATGGAACAAACCAAGTCTTTTTGTCGATTGACTTGATTTTTGAAAATATGTATTTTATCTTGTATAAATTGTCACTAAGGTAGAATAGGGGTACATTAAAAAAAGCGGATTGAAAAGTCATGTGCTGGATTGCGCCTTTATAGAAAGATGATGAAACAGGATGATTTTTTTAATTGGATATTGAAGGGATTTGATTTCATGTTGGATCACACAGACATGCAAATACTAGAAGAGTTATCTAAAAATAGCCGTATTACGATGAAGGAACTAGGCGAGAAAGTTCATTTAACAGGGCAAGCAGCTGCCTTAAGGGTTGCCAAATTAGAAGATAACGGGGTAATTGAGGGATACACAATCAAAGTGAACCAAGTGAAATTAGGGTGTTATATACATGCTTTGCTTAATATCTATACTAAAAGCACCCATCATCAGCCATATCTGTCATTTATCAAAACACAAGACAAATATGTCATCAATAATTATAAAATTAGCGGGGATGGCTGTTATCTTCTTGAATGCAAATTTCCGTCTAATGAAATATTAGATCAATTTTTAGTGGAATTAAACAAGCATGTCAATTATAAATTATCGATTGTGATTAACAAATAAAAGACCCTTTTCACTTTTATAAGGGCTAAGCGGGGATAACCTGTGGGGATCAAGTCCTCTCATGAGTGATACCAAGGGTTGCTGGCCCTTGGTATTTTTATGCCTTCATGTATTTTTGAAGTTTACTCTAAAGGTTTGCCTTACTTTGCAAATCGCCGAGCAGCAGCCACGCACACGATAACAGCGATATTCACTGCAACGAGTGTCCAGCCCACCTTCTCGTGCAGAAGCACTGACGCAAGCAACAGTCCAAAGAAGGGCTGGAGAAGCTGCAGCTGCCCAACCGCCGCAATTCCGCCTTGGGCAAGACCTCGATACCAGAACACGAAGCCGATCAGCATGCTGAATAAGGATACATAGGCAAGCAGACTGAGCAGCGCAGGAACGCCAATGCCTGACCATGAGTCCGGTGTAAAAAAGAACGACAAAGGCAGCATAAGAGGTAGCGATAGAACAAGAGCCCAAGAGATTACCTGCCAATTCCCCAGACGCCGTGAAAGCCTAGCCCCTTCTGCATAACCAAGACCGCATACGACGATAGAAGCCAGCATGTATGCGTCGCCGATCGGGGATGATCCTCCTCCTTGGATCAGAGCGAATCCTGCTACTAGTAAGCTGCCAGCCGCTGAGAATATCCAGAAGACTGGGCGGGGGCGTTCGCCTCCGCGCAGGACGCCGAAGATCGCCGTCGCAAGAGGTAGTAGCCCAACGAAGACAATGGCATGTGCAGATGTGACATACTGAAGCGCTAAGGCTGTCAGCAACGGGAAACCGATCACCACGCCGAATGCTACCACCAGTAGTGAAATGATGTCTCTTTTGGCAGGATGTTGCTGCCGGAAGATGAGAAGGAGACCTCCAGCCAATATACCAGCGATCGCAGCACGGCATACGGTGAGGAACAACGGGTCGAAGTCCGACACAGCTAAACGGGTTGCAGGCAGCGAGCCACTGAAAATAAGTACGCCTATAAAACCATTTATCCAGCCATTTGTAGTTTTGTTCATTGCAATCACCCCAAATATTTGTCTTTTTAATGATCTGGATTTTCTTAACAAAACCAGTATCTAAGGATTACAATGACTATAAACTGGAATTGGCCTTTTATAAACAGCCAGTTTTCATAAAAAAATGCATACCAGTTAGGAGAACAACGTGCAAATGGATGTCACGCCTTTTTTGAATAGAAATCTGGATATTCCGCTTTATCAGCAGCTTTACCGCTATTTCAAAGAAAACATGCATCAGGGGCGTATTCAAAAAGGAATGAAGCTCCCTTCAAAAAGACTCCTGGCGAGTCAGCTTTCCATCAGTCAAACGACTGTAGAACGTGCCTATGAACAACTGGCTGCTGAAGGCTATATCGTGAGCAAGCCAAGAAGCGGTTGGTTTGCTGATTATCATGATTCTGATTTTGCCTATCGTAAAATACCAAGCGCACCAAGTAAAGAAAAAGCACAAGAGCTTACACAATGGATTGATTTTCATTATGGAAATGTAGATTCTTCTTACTTCCCTTTTTCCGCATGGAGAAGAAGCATGGTTAATAGTTTAGACCAATATGGCCACGAGCTTTATCGGCCGGGACATGTTTTAGGAGAGTTTGAGCTGAGAACGCTCATTACAGAGTACCTGTATCAATCACGCGGTGTTCATTGTGCCCCTGAACAAGTCATCATAGCTGCCGGGAACCCTATTCTCCTGCAAATCCTGTGCCAGGTTTTTGAGCCGAATATTTTGATAGGATATGAGGACCCAGGTTATCCAAGAGCACGCAGGATTTTTGAAGCCAATCGTATGAATATTCTTCCTATACCAGTCGATGATGAAGGAATCTGTATACAGAAGATTAAAGAACAGCAGCCACACCTTGTATATGTCACGCCTTCTCACCAATTTACGCTGGGAACCATTATGACGATTAACAGAAGAATTGAACTGCTCAAATGGGCGGCTGAAAATCAATCATTCATCATAGAGGACGATTATGACGGGGAATTTAGATACACAGGACAGCCGGTCCCATCCTTGCAAGGGCTTGACCAGCATCATCGTGTCATTTATATGGGCACTTTTTCTAAGTCTCTTCTTCCCTCGCTGCGTATCAGCTATATGGTTCTTCCTTCGCCTCTTATAAAAAAAGGCCATGAGATCACGTCCTTATATAAGCAAACGGTGTCCTGCCACAGTCAGCTCACGCTAGCCGACTTTATAAAAAATGGAGAGTGGCAAAAACACATCAACAGGATGAGAAAGCTTTACCGTAAAAAAAGAGCCATCTTACTAGAAACAGTGCAAAAAGAATTGGGGGAGTATGTCAGAATTCGCGGAGAAAACTCTGGACTTCGCATCTTACTTGACGTTTATTTGCCATTTAGTGAAAAAGATTTAATTGAGAAGGCAAAGGAATATGGAGTGAAAATTTATCCTGTATCTCTTTCCTACAAAGACCATCCTCCTACAAAAACGGTCTCACTTGGATTTGCGGGGGTTTCTGAATTCAACATACGAGAAGGCATCAAAAAACTGAGAGTTGCTTGGGAGATATAAGGAGCTTTCAGCTACTTTATTCAGGAGGAACGTTAATGGCCCTCTTTTTATGTATTGATTAGAAATCTTTTCACATCGAATTATTTTGTTACAATAACTATAAAAATAAAATAATACTGCTTCAAGTAGCGTAGAATTTAATGAACACGGTTCTCGCGGAACTGAGATTGGCTGGCATGCGTGGGGTTTAAAAGCTTATACTACAGTTGGTAGCAACCGTGGTATGCTTTTGATGTAATAATAAAAAAGGGCAACAAATGAATGTTACCCTTTAGGAAAACGGAATCACGTAAGAAAAGATTAACGGGGGTTAATAACCACCTGTGTTTCAGCAGATGTGCTGCCCAACTCTAGCCCTTTTGTAACAGCAGCTGTAATAGTATAAGAGCCTGCCCGCGGAAGTGTCTTGCGAACCATGACTAGTTTGAATTCAGTAGCTGATAACAGGTCAAGCGTAAGTGGTAGTCTAATTTTTTTCCCGTTATTTAATATTTGAGTTTCTTTAAGTGTTCTTCCGTTAATGGAATCTCTTGTATTCGCATGGAAGCCCTCAGGAAGAATAAATTCTACAGTACCAAGTGAGAGAAGAGCATTTGGTTTATATGTCACTTCAATATCCGAAGTTGTCCATTCGGTGCTGCTGTCAATCGTTTTTGCTTCGATAGATGCGTGCAAATTCGTTTGATAATCTGTGTTAGATGAAGCCTCTACATGTCCTCCTGTTTCTAATGACACTTGCGCATTGGCTTGTCCAGGAAACAAGACTGAAACTAGGACTGCTGAACTGATGAATAAAGAAGAAATTAATGAAGTTCTTTTTAACATGACATTTTTCCCCCTCAAGATCACTGTTGAAATTAGTCAGAGCGTCCTCTGCAGAAAAAGAGTAGTTTGTCATAATTCGCGAATTACCTTATCTTTTTCTTAAAATTAATCTAGCATTATTTTCTATGGAAGTAAATTATTTTTTTGGAATTTTATAATTTTTATTTCTCTGGTAATGCGTATGAAATTCGAAAGGTGCAAAATGCCTGTTTTTGAAGAAGAAATACCTCTTTAGAAAGCATAAAATAAGATAATAGCCTTGTTTATTAGTTGGGTATAAAGATTCAGCGCGAGGTGATATCTGATATCAATTAGAGTGTCTTTTAGTGAAATTTTACTTTACGTAGGGAAAATATACCAAATAAATTAACTTAGCTGAATATTTTCTACTGTATTATTACGGAAATTAAATAAAAACACAGATAATAAAATTAGAAAGAATGGGGCATTTGAAGGGTCAATATTGACTGCCCTTCATAATTAGGATTCGGATAAACCATAATATACAATATTGTAAGCATGTGCTGATGCATTTCAGAAAGATATCAGAGAAATTCCACAATTAGTGAAAAGGTATCCGTGTTGAATCCTTCAGATAAAAAATAAATGTATGGTATATTTAAAATAAGATTATATATTTGAAACGAGGTATCGCATGAATACAACAAAAAGACAAAAGCAATTCAAAATAAAAATGATATTCCAAATCATTATGGTTATCATTGGTGGGATTATAGCGGCATATGGATTAGAAACAGTCTTAATCCCAAACAGTGTCTCTGATGGAGGGGTGACAGGTCTAAGCATTGTTGGATCACAACTATTCAATCTACCGCTGGGAATTTTAATTGCTGTTATTAACATTCCATTTGTCTGGTTAGGGTATAAACAAATTGGGAAAGGCTTTGCACTATTATCTATTATCGGAATCATATCACTCGCCGCGGGGACAAGTGTTTTCCACCACACAGCAGCTATCATTGAGGGAGATACCTTGTTAATTACCGTTGTCGGCGGGATTATCCTAGGATTCGGAATGGGGTTGGCGCTGCGAAATGGCGGCGCGTTAGATGGAATTGATATGCTGGCTGTGCTGTTATCCCGAAAACTGCCATTCGGAACAAGCGATCTCATTCTATTCTTAAATCTTTTTGTGTTTATTTTTGTTTCCGTAGTATTTGGCTTACAAGGGGCATTACTTTCGGTTATCGCTTACTACATTGCATCAAAAGTCATTCATGTCGTTGAGGAAGGCTTAAGCGGCTCTAAAATGTTCCAAATTATTACAACTCAGCCTGAATTGATGGTAGAGACCATACGTGATCAATTAGGCCGAAGCGCCACATACAAAGAAGCTTACGGGGGTTTTTCCCACGAGAAATTTAAAGAAATTACATGTGTCATCAACCGCTTAGAAGAAACCAAACTAAAGGAAATTATTAATGATATTGATAAAACAGCGTTTGTTACCGTTTATGACGTAGCTGAAGTGAAGGGCAGCAATTTTAGAAGAGTCAATCATCATTAAAAAAATGATCTTTTTAACGATAGCTCTCGGAAGATTAGACATGACACCAGTCATGTTCTCTACGGACAATCCTTATTTTCAATAAGTGAGTTGGCAAAGCTGTTCCAAGCATATGCCAAAATAGTAGGCATTGCATTTCCGCCTTCCTTTGCTGAATATTGCACTAATGGAATTAGTGACCAAGGCAATAGTGAAAATCCTGTTCTTATCGGACAGGATTCTTTTCATTTTGTAAACTGCCTGGTTTATATAATAGAGGAATAAATGAAAGCGGCTATATGCCGTAATGGCTAAGGGATATACAAAGTGAAGATTTCATCTTTAATTCGACATAAACAATTGTTTATATAAATAAAAACTTATATAATGGCAGAGTAATCTAAGGAATTGAATTGCTGATCTTTATGATTTCAATATATTGATTTGAAGGAGGGGGTCATTTGATTAATGGTTCAAAAATAGGCGTTGCAGCGATGACCCATTGTTTAAAAACACTTAGTGATCCAACAAGGCTTGTGATGATGAAATTATTTCTTGAAAAAGAGTATTGTGTCTGTCAATTGGTTGATATGTTTGAAATGAGTCAGCCTGCCATAAGCCAGCATTTGCGAAAATTAAAGAATGCGGGATTTCTAAATGAGGATAGAAGAGGGCAATGGCGGTATTATTCAATAAATAGTTCATGTCCTGAGTTTGATACATTGCAATTTCTTTTACTTCAAATCGATCAGGATGACGAATTGTTAAAGCACATCAAACAGAAGGAAACACAATCGTCTTGCCAGTAAGGAGGTATTAGATTGACTTCAGTCATTTTGGCGGTATTGATATTTTTAGTAACTTTGGTCTTGGTCATATGGCAGCCGAGAAATTTGTCTATAGGGTGGTCAGCCTGTGGAGGCGCTGTTTTAGCTCTAATAGCCGGAGTTGTCAATTTTCATGATGTCTTAACTGTGACAGGGATTGTTTGGAATGCGACATTGGCATTTGTGGCCATCATTATTATATCGTTAATCCTCGATAATATCGGTTTCTTTGAATGGGCAGCGCTTCATATGGCGAAGGCTGCAAAAGGAAACGGTGTGCGGATGTTCGTTTATGTATCTATATTAGGAGCTATTGTCGCTGCATTTTTTGCAAATGACGGTGCAGCACTTATATTGACACCGATTGTATTAGCGATGGTCAGAGCATTACATTTCAATGAAAAATTAGTTTTTCCTTTTATCATTGCCAGCGGGTTTATTGCAGATACGACTTCGCTTCCATTAGTCGTGAGCAATTTGGTCAACATCGTTTCAGCAGATTATTTTCATATTACGTTTATTGATTATGCATCCAGAATGATTGTCCCGAACTTGTTCTCGTTACTGGCGAGTATCATTGTACTTTACCTTTTCTTTAGAAAAAGCATACCAAAACGTTATGATTTGACAGAGGTTAAAAAACCTGTTGAAGCCATAAAAGATCAAAACATGTTCAAACTATCATGGTATATCTTAGGCCTGCTGTTAGTGGGATACTTTGCAAGTGAATTTTTCTCTATTCCTGTATCAGTTGTAGCGGGTATCATTGCCATCTTTTTCTTAATTGCAGCACAAAAGAGCCCAGCCGTTCAGACAAAGAAAGTATTGAAAGGAGCACCATGGGCTATCGTGTTCTTTTCCATTGGCATGTACGTTGTCGTGTATGGTGTCCGCAATGCTGGATTGACAGATGTCCTTTCAGATGTGATTCAAGCCGTCGCTGACCAAGGGGTGTTCGCAGGTACAATTGGAATGGGCTTTATCGCGGCGATTCTTTCGTCCATTATGAATAATATGCCAACTGTCATGATTGATGCACTGGCTATTGCCGGCACAGATACACATGGGGTGATGAGAGAAGCGCTCATATATGCAAATGTCATCGGTTCAGATTTAGGACCTAAAATCACGCCAATTGGTTCCTTGGCGACACTATTATGGCTCCATGTCCTTTCACAAAAAGGTGTGAAGATTTCCTGGGGCACGTACTTTAAAACAGGAATCATTCTGACAATCCCAACATTATTGATTACACTTGTCGGCTTGTATCTATGGCTGATGATCATCCATTCATGTTTCTAAAAGGAGAAGATAAATATGTCAAAGAAAACAATCTATTTTTTATGCACTGGAAATTCTTGCCGCAGTCAAATGGCTGAAGGGTGGGGAAAAGAATACCTTGGTGACAAGTGGAACGTGTACAGCGCAGGAATCGAGGCTCATGGATTAAACCCTAATGCTGTCAAAGCAATGAAAGAAGTGGGTATTGATATTTCCAATCAAACTTCAGATATCATTGATCCGGACATTTTAAACAATGCTGATTTAGTTGTTACTCTCTGTGGTGATGCAGCTGACAAATGCCCAATGACGCCGCCGCATGTAAAACGCGAGCATTGGGGATTTGATGATCCGGCAAAAGCACAAGGAACAGACGAAGAAAAATGGGCATTCTTCCAAAGAGTCCGTGATGAAATTGGAGAACGCTTAAAACAGTTTGCTGAAACAGGGGAATAAAAAGTAGATATACTCAGCTTTTCCTTTGGTTTATATAAATGTGTTGTTCAACAGGTGTCTGCGGGCTAAGCGCAGGCACCTGTTTTTTTGGTTTAACTTGTCTGTGAAACGTGAGCTGTCCGCTTAAAAGGAAAGCTATTTGGCTTGTGACAGAGGAAATTGATGTTGGTAACAGAACCTTAAAGGAGACGCTGTTTGAAGGGAGTTGTCAGTTTGCAGGAGACCAAGGGAATCGAGCTTTTAATAATTTCATTGCAGGATATTATGAAGAACAAGCGAAATCAACAATACGGTTTACCCTGTTTTCTTCTAACGATATATGGGATAGGGTCATGAAAACAATAATGAGAAAGAAGGAGTAAGATTCGTTAAAATCTTACTCCTTCTCATTATCTTGAAGTTGCTTGATTCCCCATTGCAATAGAGATGCGATTCCAACTGTTTATCTGATTGATGATGAGAACTAGGTCAACATATTGTTTTTCATCATAATGTTCCCGCACTCGATGATATAGCTCATCAGGAACCCTTTTAGATGGAATGAGCGTGATGTGTTCAGATAGTTCGAGCGCTGCTTTCTCTTCAGGTGAATAAAAATCACATTCATTCCAAGCAGGTAAGCAGTAAATTCGCTGTTCCGTTTCCCCCATTTTGCGGGCATCAGAAGTATGCATATCTAAGCAGAAAGCACACCCGTTTATTTGAGAAACTCTGATTTTAATTAGCTCCCTCGTCAATCGGTTAATTGAAGATTGTTTCGTGTATTTCTCCATATCCATCATCATCTTCATACCTTCAGGTGCAACATCATAGTAGGACACTCTTTGACTCATAAGGCAAGACTCCTTTCCTTAAGATACATAAATTGTATCCCGGCATTGATTATTTTACCAATGTACAGTTTGTATGGCGTCTATTTCACGATCTTTTGGCAAGAAGCTGCTTTGAAAAAAAGTAAGGATAGCCAACAATGATGAGAGGAGCTGCTAATGCAAGGAGTATCCATGAACCTGAGTGACTGTCTCTAATGACCCCAATGAATATACAAGTACCAATTAGAAAATATAAAAAAACACCTATAAACCAATACATATTCATTCCTCTTTTTCTTTACACGTTCTATTTGATTGAACATTTTTGTTTCTATGCTCGTCTGTTTCTTCGTTCACATTGCTTAATCGATCAAGGCACTGATTTCTTAACACTTTCTCAGTTCGAATTCCTTTTCTTTTTAATGATAAAATGGTGAGATCAATCGATTTCAATGATGATCATTCCTTCAATGAATAGTGAGTTCCTCATTATTTTAAATGTAAAGTTGGAAAGATAAAACGTACATAAAGGCAGAATGCTTATGTACCTTTGGGCAATGCTCGTATGTTGGGAACATCTAATGGTTCACAGCACCTTGGTATTGTTGTGTTCCATCTCTTCCTATAAAATGATTGGATAAATGTATGTTGCACGTTCAATGAAATGGGTTCTATTTTCATTAGTCTCTGTTCGGTTAAACTGGTAAAGGAAGTGGATAAGGTTTGCAGATAAAGAATTCTATCAAAGAAAAATACTACCCACATGATAGGCGGGCATTAAATATGCTTGCCCTCAGAGTTCCAGGACTTGCATTTATTCTCATGATCTACATAGCCTCTATCGTGCTGCAATTTGTTTCTGGGAGCTGGTCCATTTTATTGCTTCATGTGTTTACAATATTAATCGCAATTTTTGTGTTACTGCATTGGCACTCATATCGGTGGGTGAAGAAGAGGGTGATTCTGTATTTCGTCGTACAAGGTTTTATCACTTTTACACTTGCTAATCTCATGACTGGCTTCTTAGTGCTGATCATCATTGGCCTTTATGCATTTTTGATTGGACAGATTATAGGAATGGCAGACAGAAGAAAGACTTTCCTCATCCTTTATTTATTGCTTCTGCTGTCAATCAATGTGCCAAATCAGATTCACAAAGGTGAATACTTGCATTTTCTTGTCATTGCCGTACCTATTATGATCGTGATTATTACTTATGCCGCTACATTTTTTTCCCAAGTTGATGAAAAGATAAAAGCGCAGCTGACTCTTGAAAGACTGGAGCTGGCTCATCAGCAGGTAGAACAGCTGACGCTGCAAAACGAGAGACAGCGTATGGCCCGGGACTTACACGATACGCTTGCTCAAGGGCTAGTCAGTTTAAATATGCAGCTGGATGCGATTCATGTTCATCTCGCCAACGGCAATATAGAGAGAGCAAAAGAAATCATTCAACAATCAATAAAAAGAGTGAGAGGTACATTAGCGGATGCGCGTTCAGCGATTGACGATCTACGCAGCAAATCAGAAGAAATCGGTTTTTTAAAAGAAAGAATTACTTCACTATTGGATCATTTTCAAGAGTCGACAGGCATGGGTGTGTTTTTAGACTACAGATTACATCAGGTGTTAGACGTTCGTACAGCTGAAAACTGTTATTACATCATTGGAGAATGCATAACGAATGCAGCTAAGCATGCTGAAGCAGAAACGGTCTCGGTATCTATCTGGGATGATGATAAGAGAAGGCTCTATTTAACTGTGAAGGACAATGGGAAAGGATTTGATGTTGAAAAGGGCAAGAAAAAGAGAGGACATTATGGGCTTCTCGGTATAGAAGAACGCGTCAGAGCAATGAAAGGCCAATTCAATATAAAGAGTGTAAAATCTAAAGGAACACAAACTGAGATCACTGTACCAATTCAAGGAGAGATGAAAGATGAATAAGGTTTTAATCGTTGATGACCACCTTGTCGTGAGGGAAGGTCTGAAGCTTTTAATTGAAACGAATGATCACTACACCATCATAGGAGAGGCGGAAAATGGCAAAGCAGCAGTCCGCCTAGCAAATGAATTAAAACCGGATATTATTCTCATGGATTTGTATATGCCAGAGATGAGCGGATTAGAAGCCATTAAACTAATAAAAGAAAAACATGACATCCCCATCATTATTTTGACTACGTATAATGAAGATCACTTAATGATCGAAGGAATTGAATTAGGGGCGAAAGGATATCTATTGAAGGATACGAGTTCAAAAACCCTTTTTCATACAATGGATGCAGCAATAAGAGGAAACGTGCTATTGCAGCCAGATATCTTAAAACGTCTGCAAGAAATCCGATTGGAGCAGATGAAGAAGCAGGGCAGTAATACGCAGCTGACAGAAAAGGAAGTCATTGTTCTAAAAGCAATTGCTAAAGGTTTTAAAAGCAAAGCGATCGCCTATGATTTGGGCGTCTCTGAGAGAACAGTAAAGTCCAGGTTAACGTCCATTTACAATAAATTAGGCGCAAATTCAAGAACTGAAGCCGTGACGATTGCCATGCAAAGAGGTATTCTGACATTAGACAAATAACATCAAATTTGAAATTTGCCCAAACGTACATGCCCGAATGTACGTTTTTTTTATTTCATTGTCAACTACAATGAGAAAGCAAAGAATGTTATCTAGCAATGTGATGAAAGGAGATTATCATGTCTAGAATGTTATATAAATTAGGAGGATGGGTTGCTCGCAATCGCATAAAAGTAATATGTGCGTGGATCGTTGTGTTAGTTGCTTCGGTAGGCCTTGCAATCACGTTAAAACCAAGTTTTTCTGAGGATATGTCCATACCTGACACACCTTCGGAAAAAGCGATGGATGTCATTCAAAAAGAATTTCCTCACGGTCCTGATAAAGGGAGCATACGGGTGATTTTCGGAGCTGAAGATGGAGAGAAACTTACTGCAGAGTCAGCCAAAAAAGCAATCGAAAATACGTTTAAGGAAATCAATAAAGATGATTCCGTAGACTCGATTGCAAGTCCTTTTGTGACAGGAACAATCGCGAAAGATGGCACAGTTGCCTATGCTGATATTACGTATAAATCTTCAGCAGATGATATAAAAGATTACTCTATCGAACATGTAAAAAACAGTTTGAAAATAGCTGATGCTGAGGGCTTGCAGACGGAGCTAAGCGGAGATATACCAGGAGCCGAGATGGAGATAGGCGGAGTGTCTGAAATTGTCGGCATTATCTTGGCCTTTGTCGTTTTAGCCATTACATTCGGCTCCTTATTAATAGCAGGTTTGCCGATTTTAACTGCGCTAATTGGTTTAGGTGTAAGTATTGGACTGGTGTTGATTGGGACACAAGTATTCGATATTGCTTCCGTCAGCCTTTCATTAGCTGGAATGATTGGCCTTGCTGTTGGGATAGATTATGCTTTATTTATTTTTACGAAGCACCGCCAGTTTTTAGGCGAAGGCGCACAAAAAAATGAATCAATTGCGAGAGCGACAGGAACAGCTGGAAGTGCAGTTGTTTTTGCGGGACTTACTGTGATCGTCGCACTTTGCGGATTGACTGTCGTTAACATTCCTTTTATGTCTGCAATGGGGCTGACAGCAGGGCTTAGTGTATTGTTGGCTGTTCTCGCTTCAATCACGCTTGTGCCTGCCGTTTTGTCGATAGTGGGGAAACGGATGGTTCCGAAGTCAAACAAGAAAAAAGAAAATCAAAGCGCTGAAACAAATGTCTGGGGACGCTTTGTCACAAAAAATCCTATCATGCTAAGTGTATGCAGCATTCTTATTTTGCTCGTCATTAGTATCCCGTCGATGCATTTGGAGCTGGGCTTGCCTGATGCAGGGATGAAAGCGAAGGATAATCCAGATCGCCGGGCTTATGACTTGCTTGCCGATGGTTTTGGAGAAGGATTTAATGGTCAATTAACAATCGTAGCGGATGCCACAAGTGTGACAGAAAATAAGGCGGAAGCCTTCGCAGATGCAGTGAAAGAAATAAAGGAGCTAGACCATGTATCAAGTGTCACTCCTGCACGGCCTAATGAAGAAGGGAACTTTGCCATCATTACGGTAGTTCCAACAACAGGCCCAAATGATGTGGTAACGAAGGATTTGGTAAAGGATGTACGCAGCTTATCAGATAAAAACGGGGTAGATTTGCTCGTTACTGGATCGACTGCAGTGAATATTGATATTTCAGACCGCCTTAATGACGCGATACCGGTGTTTGCTGTACTCATAGTTGGTTTTGCGTTTGTCTTGCTGACAATCGTATTCCGTTCGTTGCTTGTGCCTCTAGTTGCTGTTGCAGGATTCATTTTGACGATGACAGCCACACTTGGAACCTGTGTATTTGTTTTACAAGACGGTAATCTCATCGACTTTTTGAAAATACCTGAAAAAGGGCCGATACTCGCGTTCTTGCCGATTTTATCTATTGGAATACTGTTTGGATTAGCCATGGATTATCAAGTATTCCTTGTAAGCAGAATGCGTGAAGAATATGTAAAAACAAAGAATCCAGTACAAGCGATTCAAGCTGGATTAAAACACAGCGGTCCTGTTGTCACCGCAGCCGGCCTGATCATGATATTCGTTTTTGCAGGATTTATCTTTGCTGGTGAAGCTTCTATAAAAGCCAACGGGTTGGCTCTTTCCTTTGGTGTGCTCTTTGATGCATTTATTGTACGAATGACACTGATTCCAAGTGTCATGAAGCTGATGGGGAATGCAGCCTGGTATTTGCCAAAATGGCTTGACAAGATCATTCCGAATGTGGACATAGAAGGGCATCAACTCACGAAGGAAATACAGCCAGAAATAGATCATGAACAAAAGAAACAAATCATGTAATAGAAAAAGCAGATCTTTTATGATCTGCTTTTTTGCTTAACGTTTATTCCCTGATCATGCTGTAGGCGATTCTATAGCCTTTCAATATGGTAGTATTTAGAAGATGAAGCCCCGGCAGTTAAAAGGAGAAGACGTTATGGCACAATCGCTCATTTGCGATATGGTTGAAACTTTGTTTCAAACTGAAAAAATTAGAATGGTCACTAGATGATGCTTTCGATTATGTGAGGACACTTGGCAAATGGGATACGGCCCTCCCTATTGAGAAATACATGAGGTGTTCCTTTTATTTGTAAGGTTAATGACTAATATCAATCAGGGGAAAGGCGTATTATATTCTCATGTTAAAGGATGTTCGGTTATTTTAAAAACAATTATTCAATTTTTATAGCGAGTAATGGCTTAATAGAATATCAAAAAGCAATTGCGAGTTTACAGGGGGGAACTGAAACATTTAGTATTCAACAAATACATACACTGAATAAAAGTGATTTCTTTAATACTATTCTGCAAAAATACGTCATTCAACATGCAGTTGTCGGAGACGGTCTATCTGACATAAATGCGGCTAGGCTAAAACATCTTTCATGTAAATGACAAAGAAACATACCATGGTTTGGTATGTTCTTGGGTTACAGCATTCATTTTAATATCTTTTAACGCTTAGCGATCTAAACTAGCCTGGATAATGTTATTCTTAAATATCTAATGATTCTGTTGAAGTAAGCTTAACACTCGTAAATGGTTCTCTATTTATTATACACAGGATTATTGGGATCCTTACAGCGATCTTGTTTTTTGTATGGATTTTGTATGGTACATTAAATATGTTGCTCAAAGGTGTGAATCAAATTTGCGGAATGTGTTTCGAGGTGGATTATGTTATTTGAACTTAATAAAAATATGTAAGACTGAAACAAGCTTATGATTTTAGAATCAACGCCGTGCCAATGCAAATAGCAGCTGCAATGTTTGCTGGTCATTTAAAAAGTATTTACGGTAATCGGAGGATTTATCATGTCAAAGAAAGTTTCTTCTTCCTATATCATCATTATAGGATTAATGCTATTTGCATTGTTTTTTGGAGCAGGAAATCTCATTTTCCCGCCTATGCTTGGTCAAATGGCTGGAACAAATGTATGGATCGCAAACGCTGGCTTCTTAGTGACAGGAGTTGGCTTGCCGTTGCTGGCGATGACAGCATTTGTTTTTTCAGGTAAACATAATTTACAATCGCTAGCCAGCCGTGTGCATCCGGTGTTTGGAATTGTGTTTACGACGATTCTTTATCTGGCAATCGGGCCTTTTTTCGCAATCCCGAGATCTGGGAACGTATCGTTTGAAATTGGAGTGAAACCTTTTTTATCAGATGATGCAGGCCCTGTTCCATTAATCATATTTACAATTTTATTTTTCACAGTTGCATGTCTGTTATCGCTCAATCCTAACAAAATCATTGATGTAGTCGGGAAATTTTTAACGCCAATTAAATTGACATTTATCGGATTGCTTGTAGTGGTAGCTGTTGTCCATCCAATCGGAACCATTCAAGCACCATCAAAAGAGTATACATCACATGTATTTTTCAAAGGCTTTCAGGAAGGATACCTGACTCTGGATGCCCTTGTAGCGTTTGTGTTTGGAATCATCATCGTGAATGCAATTAAAGAACAAGGTGCTGCCACCAAAAAACAGCTGGTATTGATATGTGCAAAAGCAACTGCGATTGCTGCGACACTTTTAGCCCTTATCTATACTGCCCTTTCGTATATGGGGGCCTCCAGCGTTGAAAAGCTGGGGCTTTTAGAAAATGGAGCCGAGGTTTTGGCTAAGGTTTCATCCTTTTATTTTGGATCCTATGGTTCCATCTTTTTGGGCTTAATGATTACAGTAGCCTGTCTGACAACAAGTGTCGGACTGATTACAGCGTGCTCTTCCTTTTTTCATGAATTATTTCCAAACATTTCGTATAAAAAAATTGCTGTGATTTTAGCGGTGTTTAGTACGCTTGTCGCAAATATAGGGTTAACACAGCTCATTAAGGTATCGATGCCTGTCTTAATGATGATGTATCCAATCGCGATTTCCTTAATCTTTTTAACGTTTTTACATTCTGTATTTAAAGGGAAGGCTGAAGTGTATCAGGGCAGTTTACTGTTCACGTTTATCATAAGCCTATTTGACGGTTTGAATGAAGCTGGGGTGAAAATTGAAGTGGTGAATCGTGTTTTCACTCAGATTCTTCCTATGTACAGCATAGGGCTCGGATGGTTCATTCCAGCTATTATAGGGGGATTAGGCGGCTATATACTGAGTATGGTCCGAACAAAAAATTGTGATTAGCGCTGTGATAAAACGATTCAAGGATTAGCAGCGCCACTCATCTTCATAGACATTATTGATTTCCCTGGTCAGGGTACTAAAAATTGAACAATCACTCAGATTTGCAGGTGGAATAAAGCTTTTGTCCGCCTGCTTAATTGGGGGGAAGAAGATGGCTGATCAAAGAAAAGCTTTGTGTATGAGATTAGCACAAATAGACAAACATGAAATATCGATACTTCGTGAGCTCCAGTTGGAACGGGAGAAGATCTTTTCAAGCTTAAGAGCATTAGAAAGGTCTAGTAAAGAAAAGCAGCGCCCATCTCAAGTCGTGCTCGTTGAACAAACAGCAAATGATGTAAAGACATATCATATAACATCAAAACCAATCCAACAGAAAAAAAGAAGGCAGGGCAGAGCTGAATCAAAAGCTTCTCGTGAAGCAGCGTTACACATATTAAAGCAGCAGGATAAGCCAATAAACAGTATTGAGCTGAAAAGAAGGATTGAGAAGGAAACCGGTGTGCATATCTCTAATATGACATCATTTATGAATACTTTAATGAGAATGCACCCAGAGGTGAAAAAACCTTACAGAGGACAATATAAAATGATTTGATTCTTGCACGGTATTCGGCTTCTGAATTCGAAAAACTGCATAATCTTGTCTAGTGCGAAATCGCATAATGAAACTTTTTTACAATCAAAGAACATTTTCATTTTGATACCAAGGGTTGTGAATACCTTGGTATTTTTTGTGCGCGTGTTGTAGAGTGAACGGCTGTCCGAAACCTGCCGCCTAGTCATTAGGATTGGTTCATGTGAAAAAATAGAGCCCCATTACAGAGGCTCTATTTTTGTGAATATCAAATACGGATCCACCACTCACCATCTGTTTCACTGATAAAGCATGACGGCATTAGTGAGTGTTAATTTATTGAAGCATGTGTTGCAGGTCGCCATTAAAAGCGCAATCCACATACATGAATCACGAAAATAACAACAGGCGGAATCAACAGAGAGGGCAGCAGATTTAGCGTTTTAAACTTTTTCATTCCCAGAATGCTTAACCCTGAGCTGAGAATGAGTATGCCTCCTACAATTGTGATTTCATTTATGAGATCTGTATTGATTGCGCTCTCCATCACTTTAGCAAATAAATAGATCGAGCCCTGCCAGGCAAACAATACAATGGCAGCCGCTGCGATTCCAAAACCAAAAGTCGAAGCGAGCACAATGGAGGTAATCCCATCTAACATCCCGTTTGTCAGGAGATACGTATAGTTTTCATTCAGAGCCGCTTCAACAGGGCCCAGTATTGACAGCGAACCCATACAAAATAATAAGATCGCAGTTGATAAACCCTCCGCTAAATTGCTTTTAGAGAATTTATTCACCAGATTGTTGAATCGTAATTCCAGATTGATGCTCTGGCCAAGCAAACCTCCAAGGGCTAAACTTACAATAAAAAGAATGGGGTATTTACTATCAGGCAAATGCTGTGTAATCGCGTTGATCCCCAGCGCAACTGCAGCGAAGCCCATTGCCTGCATCAGGATATCCTGGTATTCATCTTTAATACCTTTTTTGAATACCCCGCCAATTATACTTCCTGCAATGATCATCACTGTGTTAAAAATGGTCCCAAACATAAGCTTTCTCCTCCAATAATGATTAAAATAAACCCTCAAGTTAGTAGAGAGTCAAGGGAGATTAAAAACATATTCATGAAATTTAATTGATGGGCAGCAGGATTTCAGTCACATAATTGTCTAGGTGATTGGTAATCCCATAATCAATGAGTGTGATTTCGATTGAATCTCCCGCTATATCATAATGATGTTCGTTCATATATGCCAGTAACTGTTTGTAATATGGTTCGGCTTCTGAATGTGACCCTTTAAACCTGATTTGCAGATAGTCTCTTGAAGGAAAAATGATTTCGGATGAAGTTTCTTCATTTTCATCTTCAAGAATCATGAATATGCTGGTATATTTGTCGAACAGATTTGCTTTTACATTTGCTGCTGAAATAGATAAACCGATCTTGCCTATAAATATATCCTCGTTCACATTCAGGTGAGTTCTCAATTTGGCTAATGAATGTTCGATATCATGGCCGAGAATATACTCATGCTGTAAATAAGCCACACGTAATGCGGGAAGTTTGATTTTTGTAATGTGCTGTAACGGCGTGTGGACGGCATCTTCTATTTGCATGATGCGGCGGGAGATCTTTTTTTCTATGCGTTCCAATTCCCTCTTTTTACGATCAATTTCAGTTTGCTGGCTTTTCAGTAAATGAAGCAGAGTGTTTGTATTTTGAGAATTATAAAAATCAAGAAGTTTATTGACGGGCAGGCCTAAAGCCCTCAAATACTTGATGGTATCTAACCGCTCAAACTGTTGGGTAGAATAATATCTATAGTTCGTTTGCTCGTCTTTATATTCCGGTTTCAAAAGGCCGATTTCATCATAATACCTAAGCGCAGAGATTTTCACGTTGAATAGCTTTGAAACTTCTCCAATCGAAAAAAATTCCTTCATTTTAACAACCTTTCTGTTCATCTGATTTATACATTCACATTATATAGTATGGCCAGTCCTAAAGGAAAAGTTTGCAAGGATTAGAGGAAGGGGATAAGGCGTGAACAAATTGACGTTCCTGAGGATAAAAACCGTTTCTGAACAAACGGCATAAAGAAAAAGCTCCTTTTGAAAAATTGAAAAGGAGCTTTTTCATTCTTCAAAATAAGGATTCACATGGATGAGCACTTCTTCAACATCTGAAAACTGTCTTTTGATTTCATTTCGGATTTCGCGGGCAATATCGTGACCCTGTTTAATCGTCAAATCATGATCCAAAGATAGACGGACATCAAGCAATTTATAGTGGCCATGTTCTCGCGCGCGGATTCTATCGATTCGCTTTACTTGATCACATTGAAAAATAACAGCTTTATATTCTTCTATCAGCTCGGGAGCAACACTTTTCTCCATAAGAACATCAACAGATGGCCTGATTAATTCCATTGAAATCTTAAAAATAAGGTAAGCCACGATTGCACTGGCAATTGCATCGGCGTACAACAGATAGGACCATCCGCGTGTGTTTCCGACAATCGCCAATAGGACGCCGATAGAAGCGGCAAGAGAGGCAACGATATCGCCTTTATGATCGTATGCAATCGCTATAATCGCTTTGCTGTTCCATTTTTCCCCCTGCTTAATGGAATAGCGATATAGGATCTCCTTGGCCACGTACGAAATCAGAGCGGCAAACAATGCGCTGTATTGTGGAACGCTTGGCCCTTCAACAAAGGACAGAATCGCTTCTATTAGGATATAAACTGATACGATCATTAAGATAATTCCTACAATAGCCTCACTAATGACTTCAGCTTTTCCATGCCCAAAAGGATGGTCTTGATCAGGCGGTTTATTTGAAATGCCGATCACTGCCAGGACAGCAATCGAAGCAACGACATCCGCTGCGGAATGGATTCCGTCCGCAAAAACCGCTTCACTATCGCCTATCAGCCCAAAAAAGACCTTTCCTGCCATTAAGATCAGATTGGCTATCAATGCAATCAAAGCAACCTTTTTGCTTATTTGTTCTCTTTCACTTGCCATTTTTTCCTCCTGTAAAACTGCACAAAAAAATAGGAGTGCTTTTTTATTCGCTCCCCGTATCCTTTCTTGTGTAATCACTTTGCTTATCATACCAATTCCATTTCGAGTGGGTCTATAGCAACGTTGTTTCCTGTTTACTAATAAATAAGGTGAAAGAAAAAAAGTTGGAGCCGGGCTAAAAGAGCACACAGCAAACATAACAAACGGTGATGGCCCACCAATTAATATTCCACTTCAGTGAAATTCCCACTCCTTTTTCAAAACTGTTGACAATAGAACATCCATAATTTATTATTATCTCATATTCAAGATAATTTAATTCGAGATAAATTAGTAACACCCAAGCGTAAACCTTCATGCCAATGTATTTTTTTATAAAGTGATATCTCGAATTCAAGATAAATAGTTTAGGTCATAAAAGCTGGAATTTTCACAGCTAGCCAAAGCGATCTGCAAGCAACTTCCTTTCCAGATTATCCAATCACGAAAGATGAACTAAATGAGATGTTTGAATGGGTTGCCTTGGCTCCATCGGCTTTTAACTTGCAGTATACAAAAGATGTGACGGTTCTAGACCGGATGTAAAAAGCCGAAACAGGCCGCAAACGGTCAATATAACGTGTTAAGCTCATCTGCGGTTCTATTGGTATTAGGGGATAAGCAGGTTGGCCGTGTGGTTCAAGACACCGTTTCGTTTAATAAAAGGGAGAACTATTTAAGAGGGATGAGGCGATAAGGAACGCTTCACTTTCTGCAATGATGTTTATGCTGAGTGCTAAGGATGCTGAAACCGTGGAACAGATTTTGAATATAGATGATCAATTTGAGGTTGTCATGATAATTACACAGAGAGCAGAAGCCCGCGCGGCAACCGGAAATCTATAAATGTGTTTGTTGAATATCTCTAAATGAACATGTAAAGGAGCATATAAAAATGGCAAAAAAAACGATGGGAATACATCATATTACAGCAATTGTCGGTCACCCTCAAGAGAACGCAGATTTTTACGCAGGAGTCCTGGGGCTTCGTTTGGTCAAGCAAACTGTCAATTTTGATGATCCTGGTACGTATCATCTTTATTTTGGAAATGAAGGCGGGAAGCCGGGAACAATCATCACCTTCTTTCCGTGGGCGGGCGCCCGCCAAGGAATCATTGGAGACGGTCAAGTTGGCGTGACTTCTTATGTCGTGCCGAAGGGAGCTATGGCTTTTTGGAAAAAGAGACTTAAAAAGTTTAACGTTCCATACACCAAAATCGAGCGTTTTGGAGAACAATATGTAGAATTTGATGATCCGCACGGTCTGCATTTAGAAATCGTGGAAAGAGAAGAAGGAGAAGCCAATACGTGGACGTTTGGAGATATAACACCTGATGTTGCCATTAAAGGCTTTGGCGGTGCAACCCTGTTATCAGCACAGCCTGATAAAACCGCTGAGCTATTAGAAAATATCATGGGGCTGGAACAAGTCGGCAAGGAAGGAGACTTCGTTCGTTTTCGTTCTGCCGGTGATATCGGAAATGTGATTGACCTTAAAATCACGCCTATTGGACGCGGGCAAATGGGAGTCGGCACGGTGCATCACATCGCTTGGCGTGCTAACGATGACGAAGATCAATTAGATTGGCATAGATATATCGCTTCTCACGGATACGGTGTGACTCCTGTTCGCGATAGAAATTATTTTAATGCGATTTACTTCAGAGAACATGGGGAAATTCTATTTGAAATCGCAACTGATCCGCCGGGCTTTGCACATGATGAATCACCAGAAACAATGGGTGGAAAGTTAATGCTGCCTATTCAGTATGAACCGCATCGAACACAAATTGAACAAGGGCTGCTGCCGTTTGAAGTGAGAGAGTTAGACTGATTGTAATCACGTATGAAGAGAAATAAAGAGACATATATTCAACAGGTGATTGCTGGAAGTTGCCGGCGGTAAATAACTAGACGTGCTGCCTTTCAGCGCAACATGTTACATCAAAAATAAGGAGAGATAAAAATGGAAGATGCAGGACTATTGCTTATTCGTATTCTGATTGGTGTGGTGTTTCTGTTTTATGGATCACAAAAATTATTCGGCTGGTTTGGCGGATATGGGATTAAAGGAACCGGAGAATGGTTCGAGTCAATTGGGTTGAAACCAGGTAACGTCGCGGCCGCTTTATCAGGTCTTGGGGAATTAGTAAGCGGAATTTTATTTATTTTAGGTGTATTCCTCCCGCTTGGAGCTGCTATCATAACGATCATTATGTTAGGTGCTATCGTAAAAGTTCATGGAGCGAAAGGATTTGCGAATGGCGCGGGCGGTTTTGAGTATAACGTGGTGCTGATTGCAGTCTCCATCGGGGTTGCACTCATCGGTTCAGGGGCTTACGCTTTGCATTTTTAATACGAAAGTATGTTAGAACAGTTACTGGCAAGCGGTAACTGTTCTTTGTTTTTCCATATTCGTGCAAGCTTGCAGGTAAAAGCAAAAAGCGGATATCATTCATATAAATGTGTATAGTGAATAATACGTATCGATGAGCTTGGTCATGAAAGACAGACCAATTTGAAGGAGTAAATGGATGAAAGAGATGACAGAATTACAATCATTAGATGCTATAGAGAATTTTATTAAACAGCATCCATTCAGTTTTATCTATATATCAAGACCCGGCTGTACAGTATGTCATGCTGTTCTGCCGCAGCTCAGAATTTTATTGGATCAGTTTCCAAACATCACATTGGCGCATATCAATGCTGACGATGTAGAAGAGGTCGCCGGCCGATTTTCAGTCTTCACCGTTCCTGTGCTTCTTTTGTTTATCGATGGAACTGAGTTTCTGAGAGAAGCCCGTTTTGTTCATTTTGAACAGCTTGAAGAAAGGCTGAAAAGGGTTTATCGGTTATATGAAGATGAATAAAGTTTACACTTATCAAATGACAAGCCCCCTGGGGGGTTCTTGAAAATGGCATAACGTCAGGCCGTCCCCTTGCTTAAAGTCGGACATCATGTTTTATGACATCAGAAAAACCATTTCATCGGTGAGGGGATGGCTGTTTCACAAGTAAAGAAATAATACATTGCAAAACCCTTGAATAGGGAAGTTGGCAGTTTGGGGTTGATTGGCATAAAATCAACAGCATGAAATAATACTCATGAGTAACATTACTTTTGAGTATTTTTTTTATGGAGGATGATCCTAGTTGAAAAGCAAAAA
Organism: Bacillus sp. T17B1; assembly: GCF_026796395.1. Classification (NCBI taxonomy): domain Bacteria; kingdom Bacillati; phylum Bacillota; class Bacilli; order Caryophanales; family Bacillaceae; genus Bacillus; species Bacillus sp. T17B1. Next base: position 36,502 of record NZ_JALAYA010000010.1, on the reverse strand, counting down.
AGGACGTAAAGGGGAAGAAAGCCGGAAACGATTACTTAAAGCGGCTGCTAACGAATTTGCGATTCGGGGATTCCATGAGACGAAAGTAAGTAAAATTGTAAAAAGAGCAGGACTGACGCAGCCATCCTTTTATCTGTACTTTCAAAGCAAAGAAGCCATCTTTGAGGAGTTAATCGCCGATTTTCACTCTCGTGTCAGAAAGCTGACAGAGTCACTGCTCCTGGAAGGCGGATTAAATACGCAGGATGTGTCAAAACGGGTGCTGTCTGCTGTAGAAACTGTTTTTCAATGTCTGGCTGAGGACAAAGATGTAACCAAGATCGGCTTTTTTCTTAACCCAGAAGCGAAACAAATGAAAAAAGACTTGGCGGTGGTTTTGCAAGATAACCTAGAAGCAGAACAGCGGCTTGGCTATTTTCATTCCGAACTCGACATGGAAACGGTCGCTGAGTGTTTGATTGGCATGATCGAACATTTAACCGATTCATTTTTGTTAACCGGAATCAAGGATCCGGCAAGCCTCGCCGCACAGGTTGTGAATCTTTTAATATACGGGATGCTTCCGATAGAGAGGGATGTAAGATGATATCTATAATCATGAAAGTCAGTTTGGCAGTTTTTATGTTTGTGGGAGGCATGATAAAGGTGTGCCGCGCTCCCTTTCAAGTTGAGCATTGGCGGCATTATCAATATCCGTTATGGTTTCTGACTGTTACGGGAATTCTTGAAATTGCCGGGGCACTTGCTATGACAGCGGGAATTTGGAATCGGTATGCAGCGTTTGGAGCAGGCATCCTGTTTGTCGTTCTCATGGCGGGAGCGCTTCATGCGCATATTGTTCGAGCGCATCAATCGTTTCTCATGACGATACCCGCAATGATCTGATTGATTGTTTCGATCATGATCATGATTAGGGAGTTCATGTAAGCTTTTCTCTTTATATTTCCACAATCCTCACATCTTATTTTGCAGGAAATCTATTTCTCTTATCGAATGATAGAGTGTCAGAGGCTTAACCGGCTTATTTTTTTCATTTGTACGCAGTGATGTTCGGCATTGGCTGGACTTTTTTCATAGGGAGGAATACAGGATGACGTTAACCTTGGAAGATATGACTGTGGAAGAGTTCGAAGCATTTCGCGGGATGTCCGTGCAAAATTACGCGAAACAAAACATAAAATCGGGAACTTGGACAGAAAAAGAGGCAATTGAAAAATCGGAGCAGGCCTATGATAACATGATTCCGGATGGACGACACAGCAGCAACCATTATTTTTGGAACATTACAAATGAACAAGGAGAAAGGATGGGCTGGCTCTGGCTGTATGCTGATCCGTTTCATCCGCAAAAGGAAGCATTTATCTATTCCTTTGGATTGTATGAAGCCTTCCGCGGAAAAGGGCTTGGTCAATTGGCCCTTCAAACGCTGGATGAAAGAGCAAGAGAGCTTGGTGCGGAAAGACTTGCTCTTCATGTGTTTGCGCACAACGAGACAGCCGTCTATCTTTATCAGAAGATGGGGTATGCCATGACCAACATACGTATGCGGAAACAGCTGTGCTGATCAAAGCCGCTTACTTAAGCGGCTCTCCGAACACAATATGCCAATGTAGATGTTTAGAGTCCTGGTAAGCTCCTAAGTTGGTGATTACACGGCACGCGCCTTTTTCTTCCGTCACCATGGAAGCGACCTTTTGAATGACACTCATTAATTCAAGAAGCAACTCATGGTCGTTCTCTTCCAGGGTGATCAATGAGGAAATATGTTTCTTAGGGACAGCCACAATATGGACTGGATAAAAAGGCTTTGTATGATAGTATGCCAATACGTTATCTGTCTCTATTACTTTATTCACTTTCGTTTTGCCGCTAAAAACCTCATCACAGTAAAAGTCTTCAGTCATATGATCCATCCTCACTTTTTTTGTTTCATTTAATAATCTTCTGCATTTCTTCATCACCTCCCTTCTTTTGTGGGATTTCCATTTGGGGGCCGCATGCCCATGGAGAGAAAAGGACAACAGCTGTTGGTCTTTTTTTATGCAATAATTTGGAGCTGTTAAGGTTATATGGATCTTCTCACGTGTGAAGACAAATCAAACGTAATAATCTGACTATTGTCAGTTTATTAGTTGAAATAATTAAATAATAAACGATTACCATAATCTTTATATAGATTAACAGTTTACAGTCTGACTATAGTCAGGTAAAGTGAGTGTGATGAAATTAAACAATGAATAGAAAAAGGAGAAGAAACCTGATGGAGGTACAAGTAGAAAAAACACATACTGTAAAAATGTGGTCCTTATCATTTGTTTTTGTCACGCTTTCAAATGCGTTTTTATTTATGGTGTTTGAAATGTTATTGCCGACATTGCCTTTGTTTGTTACTGCTATCGGAGGCGGGGCAAAGCAAGTCGGGTTGGTTACAGGTATTTTTATGATATCTGCCATTGCCATACGTCCTTTTGCAGGGGTGTTGGCTAAACGATTCAACAAAAAATATTTACTTATATTTGGAATTGTTATTAGTGCTTGTTCAACCGGTGCATATTACTTGGCGTCAGATGTGAGCGTCCTATTGCTCATTCGCTTAATACATGGTGCCGGTTTTGGGTTAGCAACTACTTATTTTGCCACGATTGCCGCGGAAATTATTCCGAAGGAGCGCCGAGGTGAGGGGATTGGATATTTTGGGGTAGGTGAAACGATTGCGGTTTCGGTTGGGCCTATGATTGGTATCGTAGCGCTGGAGCTTTATGATTTTGAGAGGCTTTTTCTTGGCGGGATGTCCATTCTTTTACTGGCTGTGCTTATGGCTGTACTGGTGCGGAGGCGGCCAGAAGCGAGAGACACAGCTGAAAAGGGAAGGGTAAAGGTAAAGGTGTTAGAAAGACGTGTGCTGTTTCCTTCGTTTCTTATTTTATTAGTCGGCATTGCTGCATCTGGGATCATGTCCTTCTTTTCACTCTATGCGATCGAAAAGGGTTTCCGAAGTGTCGGAATGTTTTTCTTTCTGATTGCGGCAGCCAGTTTTTTGATACGTCTTATCTCCGGGAAAATATTTGACCGATTCGGAGCGGGAGCCATCCTTATCCCCGCCTCAATATTTTCAATAGCAGGCCTTTCAATAATATATATTGCCCAAACCAATGCAATGTTTTTTACTGCGGCGATATGTTACGGATTTGGATTCGGCTCAATATTCCCGGCTATCCAGACATGGTGTATCAATCTTGTAGAAGAGCATGAACATGAGGACGCTATGGGAACATTCTTTAATTTTTTTGATATGGGAATTGGAGGAGGCTCATTGTTATTAGGTGTGGTGGCAACGATCTATTCGTATCAGACGCTTTATATCGCTTCCGTTTTGGTGTACCTGCTGTTTCTTTTATTATATATTTTATTTATCTGTTCCAAGAGAAAACGGATGAAATAATGTGGGGAGGTCAGAACAGTGACCCGTGAGAATATAAAACGCACAGCTGTTCGCCAATTTAATGAACTTGGCTACGAGGGAGTCAAAATGGCGCATATTGCAAAAGAATTGGGAATTCGGAAACAATCTCTTTCCTACCATTTCTCGTCAAAAAAGGATCTGCTGATGGAAGTATACCCCGAGATTGTTGAAGAAGAAGTAGCGTTTATCAATGATTTTTTTGAACCCCGAAAGCATATGCCAGCCAAGAATCTTATATATGATTTTTTAAAAGAAACGCAGGTGCGCTTTCATGCTATGCCCAATGTAGCCTTTTTGCAGGCGATGTCGTTTAAGGCTCCTGCTGAAGTAAGTGATTTTATTTCAGCCCAGTACTTGATGTTTCTTCATGCTTTGAAAAGCCGGGTTGCACTTGTGTTTAAAGAATCGGGCATCACCTATCCGCCCGAGAAGTGTGCGATAGCCTTCATCACTCTTTTTGACGGGTTGAACATTCAGCTGGTTTACGAGAATAAACAATCATTTGAGCGATCTTTAGAGATTTCCTTCGATATTTTTTGGCGAGGGCTGAAGGCGGAAACTTAAAAGATACCAAGGGCGAACCGCCTTTGGTATCCCTTACACGCTAATGATCCAGCTCTTTCATTCGTTTCGTAAGCTCATTGAAAGCCTGATCAAGCTCCTTGTACCCTTTATCATTCGGCGTCATAAAACTGAGCTTGCCCAGCACTTCTTGTCTTTCTGTTTCAAGTTTTAAACGAAGCTCCTCCCGGTCATTTCTTTCTGATGAAACGTCAACCAATTGCTTTTCGATGCCATTGTCCGAGATGACGAGTTTGCTGTTTGTTGTTTTTTCGAGAAAGTATCGGTCATGTGAAACCGCCAGCAATGTGCCGCTATAGTGTGACAGTGTTTCTTCCAGCTGTTCGCGTGACGGCAGGTCGAGATGGTTTGTCGGCTCATCTAAAATCAGCACGTCTTTCTCCTCCAGCATATATGCCATCAGCTTGACCTTTACACGTTCACCCATACTCATATGCTTGATTGGCTCAGTCCATTGGGAGGCTGTAAAACCTAAGTGCTTCATCAGATTTTGAACGTGCCCTCTTGCCTTGTATGTTTCTTTCTCAAATAACTCTTCCGGAGTTTGTTCTAAAGGTAAATCAAACACCTCCTGCGTTAAATAGCCGATATTTGCCGACGGCGACACCCACACACTTCCCTCAGCCGATTCCTGTCCCAGAATGATTTTCAGTAATGTTGTTTTTCCGCTGCCATTTGGGCCTATGATCGCAACCTTTTCGCCGTGCTGAATTATAAAATGTGCGTTTTTAAACAGTGTTCTTTCGCCAAAGGCCTTCGTTACATGCTGAGCTTCTAAAAAGCGTTTACCTGTTTTTTTTGTTGTATCAATTGAAAAGCGGACAGTATATTCAGGCTCAACGGGTTCCGCCTTTGCTTTTTCCAGTTCTTGTTCAAGCCGCTTCCGCTTGGATTTAATCTGGGCATCCGTACGTTTCGCTTTTACGCGGTGATATTCTTTAAACCCTTCCTTTTTCGTCGATTGAGCGTGGGCTTTTTCCGACCAAGAAGCAAGCTCATTCATTTGTGCTTCAATCCGTTCAACCATTTTTTGCTGCTTTTCATATTCACGCTGCTGGGTGAGTCTTTTCTTTTCGCGGTACTTCATATACCCAGAGTAATTGCCTTTGAATTCAATCAGGGTTTGAGCTTCAAGCGACCATATTTTTGTTGCGGATTCGTCTAAGAAATAACGGTCGTGAGAAACAAGAATCACGGTGCCTCTATAACCTTTCAGCTGTTGAATAAGAAATTGCAAGCTTTCTTCATCAAGGTGGTTTGTCGGTTCGTCTAATAGTAAAAGGTCTGCACCCTCTGATAGTCCTTTCGCCAGCCGTGCTTTCAGTTTTTCACCGCCGCTTAACTGTTGGAAATCCCGGATGGGCACACGCCATTTCTCCAGTAATTTCTTTTCGGCAAGCGTCTGATCCGCAAAGGAATACGACGCGGTTTCCTGTTCAACCAACGTCATTTTTAAATCCTGCCGAAGGATTTGTCCTTGTGCAGGAGCTAAGTCATTTTGTATGAGGTGCAGCAGCGTAGATTTCCCAGCGCCGTTTTTGCCGATAATCCCAATGATATCTCCCTGCTGAACACTGGCGTTTACGTTTTTAAAAACAGTCAGATCCTTCACTTCATAGCTGACATTTGTTAAAGTCACGATCTCTTTCATTCATATCCCTCGCTTTAAAGGGAGAATAAAAAAATCCTCCCAAATGTGTTGGAAGGATTAGCCGCGCATGTGCATGATCAAATAAGCTATTATTTATAAATAGCACTGTCGTATATATAGAAAATGGGCAGACTAATCCTATTTTTTCTGATTTGAAATATTGATTTCAAACAACGGTAAAAATAAGATTAGTTAATCATTGTCCACCCATCATCCCTTCTTGTTTTGATTACGCATACTATAGCATAACTTCAAATTCAAAGGCAAAGGGCATTTGTCATTATTTTCATTAAAAAGCTCCTGCTCTCATTTCTGGGCAGGAGCTGCAAATCTTATTGATGCTTCGCTTTTCTCACTTTATAAATCACCATCAGCAAAATAAACCAAACCGGCGTGACAAATAAGGAAACACGAGTATCCTGAGCTAATGCCAGAACAACCAGGATAAACGCCAGGAACGCAAGAATCAGGTAATTTGTAAACGGATAAAGCGGAAGCTTAAACTTGTTTGTTTTCGCTAATTCAGGTCTTGTTTTACGGTATTTCATATGGCAGATGACCGTAATACCCCAAATATAGATAAAGCAGACGGTTGAAATGCTTGTGATCAGGGTGAATACGCCTTCTGGCATGATGTAGTTTAACGTTACACCGATTAAAATCACGATAGCTGAAAAGAACAACGCGTTTCTAGGTACCTTACGCGGAGTCAGTTTTGCCATTGATTCAGGCGCATTGTTATCTTTTGCCAGAGAATAGACCATACGGCTTGTACTAAATACAGCACTGTTGCATGCTGAAGCAGCGGAAGTCAACACAACAAAGTTGATAATGCTTGCTGCCCCGACGATGCCAACCGCGACAAACACCTGTACGAATGGGCTTTCGCTAGGGTTGATGACATCCCAAGGATAGATGCTCATAATCACAAGAAGAGCCCCAATATAGAAAAGCAATATCCGGACAGGGATATTGTTAATCGCCTTAGGGATTACTTTTTCAGGGTTTTCTGTTTCACCGGCTGTCAGTCCGACCAGCTCAATGCCGACAAAGGCAAACACAACCATCTGGAACGATAGGATAAACCCGTGCATGCCATTCGGGAACATGCCTCCGTGGCTCCAGAGATTTGTGAAACTGGAGACCCCAGAGCTTGTGGAAAAACCTTTAAAGATCATCACAAGGCCAATAACGATCAGTGCCAAAATGGCAATGACTTTAATTAACGCAAACCAAAATTCTAATTCTCCAAAAAGCTTGACGGTTGCCAGGTTCATAATCAGTAATATAATCAGAGCGATTAAGCCGGGCACCCATTGCGGCACACCCGGGAGCCAATATTGAGTGTAGAGCCCGACGGCTGTCAGATCAGCCATTGCAATCGAAATCCAGCAGAACCAATAGGTCCAGCCGGTGATAAAGGCTGCCATATCGCCTAAATAGTCTTGTACAAAATCAACAAAAGAGTGATAGTTCAAATTCGATAAGAGCAGTTCACCCAGAGATCTCATAATTAAAAAGCAAATGATCCCTGTGATCATGTAAGCAAATAGAATCGACGGTCCAGCAAAATGAATCGATTTTCCGGAGCCGAGAAATAAGCCCGTTCCAATGGCCCCGCCGATGGCGATGAGCTGGATGTGCCTGTTTTTCAAGCCTCTCTCCAATTTTTGCTGCTTATTGTCTTTCGTCATGTCGTCTGTCACTTTGTGTGTTCCTCCATTGAAAAATTGTTTATTGAGTCAGCGATATATTTTTAATGAATATTATAACACTAAAATTTATATCTTTTTTACTATACAGAAAATATGAAAAGAAATTTTAATGTTATGAACGATCCATCATGAAAAAAGCGGCTCCTAAATTGAGCCGCTTTTTTTATTCCATTTCAGCTTTTTTCAGATACAGATAGAGCCCATAATCTGTCGGAGCGGATGCGTATCCTGTCTGCCGCAACATTGCTGTGATATTGCCGCGGTGGTATGTCCCGTGATTGACAACGTGGGGAACCAGCTCAGAAACAGTCGTTTTCATGATTTTGCCTGACGGGTTTTTAATCTGGAGGGGCTTATGGAGCTGTTCTTTTTGCTGTAAAAATGATGTATAACGCTCGGACAACGTCAGAAACAAGGCTTCCATTTCCTCCATCTCTTTTGCCTCAGTCTGTTCTTTGAGCTGTTCAGCTAGCGCCAAAGCATCGGCCATGCTTCGGCCGGAAAACACTTCAATCCAGCCTAGATCCGAAAGATAAACATGAGACAACACATGGGATATCGACGGAAACACACTTTGAATCTCTTCGCGGTACACCTCTTTTGGGAGCTCTTTTAATCGGTTGAATATTTGCTGATTGGCCCAAACGTTATAATCGTGCAATGTTAATGAAAAATCTTACATGTTAATTTTCCCCTTTCATTTTGCTAATGTCTATTATACACGAACGAACGTTCTTATTAATTTGTTCGTAAATAAAATTTGTTGACAGATATAGTTTAGGGGAATAAACTATTTGACATTGATCATAAAGTTTAGAGGGGTAAACTATAGTGAGGAGGGGAAGATGTTGAATGAACAAAAGCTATGTCAGGCGATAAACCTGTTTGTGGAAGTATTACTTGAAGGCACAGAGTTTGTGCATCATGAAATCAATCAGGATGTCTTCAAGAATATTTCAAGGGAACAGGCAGACTTGTTAAAAATTTTAAAAGTCAAGGGCCCAACCTCTCCCGGCAGCCTAGCCATGTATCAAAATGTACATAAAAGTGCGATTTCTAATAGACTGAAAAAGCTGCTTGATAAGGGATTGGTTGAATGGGATGACTGTCCTACGAAAAGTGATAAGCGCTCTAAGCTTATTAAGATCACAACCAGCGGTGAAACCATACTGGAAGAATTAGATTCAGCCATTTTTAACGCTCTCAAAGAGTTGATCGATGATATAGATGAGAAACACTTAAATTCTATCATAGAGATATTCACCATTCTAAAAAGCAAATTTAAAGGAGGAGATTCTGCAAAATGAGAGCAATCATCAAATTCAAGTGGGCCATTGCAGCGGTTATATTAGCACTTACCGTCGTTTTGAGTTTGTTTTCTCCGAACTTAACGGAGCTGGCCAATCAAAAGGGGCAGGCCCAGCTTCCTGCAAATGCTGTTTCAGAAAGAGCAAATGCCATTTTAAAACAAGCGGGAGAAGACAATAATTCGATCAGTATCGTCTTTACATTAGATCACGCTTTTAAGAAAGAAACAGAGGATCGGCTCCGGACAATGATCGATAAAGTCAAAATGATCGACGGTGTAGAAGGAGTAACGTCTCCTCTAACAGCGGAAAAAGAAGTCAAAGACCAATTGATTTCAAAAGACAAGAAAACGGTTCTCATTCCTGTCACGATTACAGGTTCTGATAAAAAAGCGGAAAAAATCGCGGATGATATTTATAAAATCGTTCCTGATGATTTGACTGCATATATTACGGGAGCCTCTCTCATCAATCAGGATTTCGCCCACAGCTCAGAGGAAGGGCTCAAGAAAACGGAAGTAATCACAGTCTGCTTGATCATCGGTTTACTGCTGATCGTGTTCCGGTCTGTTGTGACGCCTTTTATCCCAATTGTGGTTGTCGGTTTCTCTTATCTGATCAGTCAATCTATACTGGGCGTCCTTGTGTACAATGTTGATTTTCCTATCTCGACGTTTACGCAAACCTTCTTAGTCGCCATCCTGTTCGGGATCGGAACAGATTACTGCATTCTGCTTCTGACCCGATTCCGTGAAGAGTTAGCAAACGGGCATGACAAAAAAGAAGCGGCGCTTATCGCTTACCGTACAGGGGGAAAAACCTTATTTATCAGCGGTTTTGCGGTATTGATCGGATTTTCTGCCTTAGGATTTGCGAAGTTTGCGATTTTTCAATCCGCAGTAGGAGTTGCAGTCGGTGTAGGGATCTTAATGATCATCCTCTATACATTGCTTCCATTATTTATGGTAACGCTGGGTGAAAAATTATTTTGGCCTTCTAAGAAAGTGCTGTCGCACAGTGACAACAAATTATGGGCGTTTCTTGGCAGGCATTCTGTTGTGCGTCCGTTTCTGTTTATTGCCATCACGGTAATGATCACGCTTCCGTTCATTTTGACCTATGATGACCAGATTTCATTTGATTCGACTGCGGAAATCAGCAGTGATTATAAATCAGTAAGAGCTCTCGAGGTCATCAAGGATGGATTCGGTGAAGGGAAAGCATTCCCGATCAATGTTGTCGTGAAAGAAGACAAAGATCTTACAACAGCTGATACAATCCCTTATCTCGGAAATATCAGCAAAGCGATCGAGAAAGTTGAACATGTTGACTCTGTCATGACCATCACGCAGCCGACTGGTGAAAAAATCAAAGATTTATATATTGATAAACAGCTAGGCTCGGTTTCAGACGGACTGGATAAGGCGGTAAAAGGAATCGCTGATGTCCAAAGCGGTTTAATGGATATAGAAAACGGGCTGAATCAAATGGCGGGGCAAACCGGCTCAGCCTCAAATAGCAGGTTCGGCGGTTCGCTGGGCGATGCGGCAGAAGGATTGGGCAAAATCAATCAGCAGCTCCAGCTCGTGAGCAAACAGATTTCCCAAACCGGCAATACTGCACAATCTGTACAGCAGCTTACGGCAATCAGCGGACAGCTTGGACAGATTCAAACCGGACTTGAACAAGCGAATCAGCAGCTCTCGGGCCAGCAGGCACAAGCCGGAACGCTGACAGAAAGCCTGCAGCAGCTTGCAGGGGGCGTGAAGAGTGCAAATGATGGCCTGACGAAAATCTCTGACGGCATGACAGCTTCCAGTGATATGTTAGAGAACATGAGCAAAAGCTCAACCGTAAGAGATACAGGCATATTCATTCCTGATCAAGTCATGAAGGATGAAGACTTTAAGAAGTCAATTGACCAATATTCCTTTGCAGACGGCAAAGGCGTACAATTAAGCGTCGTCCTGGACTCTAATCCTTATTCAGAACAAGCCATTACAACAATAAACCAAATCAAAAAAGCTGTAGCAAACGAAGTTGACGGCACTCCTCTCGAGAATGCACAGATCGTATACGGCGGGGTCACGAGTGTGAATGCAGACTTAAAAGAGCTGTCCACAACGGACTTCTCCAGAACAATGGTGATCATGATTATTGGGCTGTTTATCGTGTTAACGATTTTGTTCCGTTCAATGATCATGCCGATTTATATGATTGCGTCACTGCTGCTGACGTACTATACGTCGATATCCATAACAGAATTAATTTTTGTAAATGGCTTAGGAAACGCCGGCGTCAGCTGGGCAGTACCGTTCTTCAGCTTTGTCATCTTGATCGCGTTAGGCGTGGATTATTCGATCTTCTTGCTGGACCGATTTAAGGAAGAGGTGCACCTCGGCATTGCACAAGGTGTTGTCAGATCAATGAGCAAAATGGGATCCGTCATTATTACGGCGGCCATTATTTTGGCCGGAACGTTCGCGGCGATGATGCCTTCAGGCGTCAATACGCTGATGCAGGTGGCAAGTGTCATCATTATCGGGCTGCTGCTTTACGGCCTTGTCATTCTCCCGCTCTTCATTCCGGCAATCATCATGACTTTTGGCGAAGGCAACTGGTGGCCGTTTGGCAGGAAGAAAATCAAAGAATAACAGAGAGAAGAGTGATTGGACAAAAAGAGCCCAGAAAATAGGTCTGGGCTCTTTGTTTTATTTCCATTCTGCAATTGTATCAATCGGCAGACGGTAGGAAGCATAGCCTTCGTCTGCTGCTTTTCCAATAGAAAGAAGCATGACCGGTACATAACGTTCCTTATCTAAACCGAACGTTTCTGCGATGTTTTCTTTATCGTATCCGCCGATCGCGTTTGTATCATAGCCGTGCGCACGTGCAGTCAGCATCAGCTGCATGGAAACAAGACCTCCGTCAATCAGGATTGTTTCGCGGTTCACCTGTGCCGGAAGCTTTTCAAAATGAGCGGTCAGCGCGGCGATTTGTCTGTCTTTGACTTCCTGCGGCATGTAACCGAGTTCCACGGCTTTTGAATAGATTTCTTCTAGGTAATCTGCATTGTTCATATCTGCAAATACAGCGATGACGGCAGATGATGTTGTGACTTGCGTTTGGTTAAAGCTTGCAAGCGGTGCGAGCTTTTCTTTTCCTTCCGGGCTGTCAATGACGAGAAAACGCCATGGCTGCGCGTTGACAGAAGATGGAGCAGTTGTTGCTTCTTCTAAAATTTCTCTCATTTCTTCTTTGCTGATTTTCACTGTCGGATCATAGTTGCGAATAGAACGGCGGCCTTTCATAATCTCCATAAAATCGTTTGTTTTAATCATGTTGATACACTCCTCTTATGCTTCAATATTGTCTATGTTGTTCCGCATGCGCGCCAGCACATCAATGAGCAGGCGGCGCTCGTCTGCACTTACATTTGCAAGCATTTCCTTCATGAAACGCTCCTTTTCTTTCTTTGAAGACTCGATTCGCTCTCTTCCCTGGCCTGTTAACCGGACAAGGGTGATGCGGTTGTCTTCAGGCTTGCGCCGCCTTGAGACCATGCCTTTGGCTTCCAGCTGTTTCAGGTGTCTAGTGACGGCTGCGCTATCAATATTTACTTTCTTTTGAAGGTCGCTTTGACTAATCTCATCTGCATGATAAAGCAATGTCAGCAATTCCAAACGAGATTGGCTGATGCCCGTGCATGCCTCGAACTTCATGCCAATCACCTTGTTCACGCCTTGCAGCTGATATAAAATCTCGGCTTCCTCTGAACAAAATGACGCCAAAACCCATCCCTTCCTTCTTGTCAAAACTATTAATTGATATATCAATGATTGACCCATCAACTAATATACAACGATGGATTTCATCTTGCAAGCCATTTGCATATTTGAAAACCCTCCCAGCGTTAACTGGGAGGTTGTTAGTCATCCTTGCGGCTCCGGATAGTACATCAGCAGAAAAAAACTGGCCGTTTCTTCAGATGAATTAATGTAGTTGTCCCTGTAAACTGCAAGGCGTCTCCAGAGGCGAGTGCACACCTGACCGTTTATTCTGATTCCCTTTTTGTTGCACTTTGCCGGAGCTTGTGCTCAAGTGGCTTTCCTATGCGCCGGTGTGTATATTGACAGCGCTTGCGTAAAGGATTGTATGATTCAGTCTAATAGTACTGTGCAATTGAAATGGCCTGCAGCCGTCATCTTGATCCCGACTCTCTTGATTGCGATGAAACCAAAAAGCTTGTCCATTACTGTGATCAGCGGTGTACTTCTTATGGCGGGTTTGCAATTATGGGCATAAAACAAGATCGGCACATACTTGATCAGGGCAGAAGACCCTGATTTTTTTGTATCTTTCGTTCAAGCTTTAAAGCTGCTTTCACAGGCTGAGAGTTATGATACAATATACAAATGTTTCACAGCTTCAATCCATCGTTGGAGTTGACATCGATTTGACATAAGGGACTAGGTTGAAGGGAAGGTTTGATAACATGCTGCATAATCCAACTGGAAAAGAACGCTTGGCATTGGCTTTTCTGCTCGGCATGCTTGCTATATTGGGCCCGCTTAATATAGATATGTATTTGCCAAGTTTTCCTGAAATAGCGAATGATTTATCTGCAAGTGCGTCACTTGTACAGTTAAGTTTAACAGCCTGTCTGGTCGGGCTTACGATAGGCCAGCTGATTGTAGGGCCGGTCAGTGACGCGCAGGGAAGACGGAAACCGCTATTAATCTGTATTTTTTTATTTGCGTTATCTTCTCTGTTTTGTGCGCTTTCGCCCAATATTACAACATTAGTGTGTGCGCGTTTTTTACAGGGATTAACCGCTTCCGCAGGGCTTGTGCTGTCTCGCGCAATCGTCCGCGATGTATTTACTGGAAGAGAGCTTTCTAAATTTTTCTCGCTGTTAATGGTCATTACAGCTGTTGCGCCAATGGTTGCGCCAATGACAGGCGGTGCTATTTTGCTATTGCCATTTGCAACGTGGCATACAATTTTTCACGTATTAACGATCATCGGATTTTTACTAGTTCTTTTGATTGCTTTTCGTTTAAAAGAAACACTGCCGCCGGAAAAACGGATTCCAAGCTCAATCGGAACATCTGTCAAAACGATGGGCAGCCTGCTGAAGGATCGATCCTTTATGGGGTATGCGTTAACGGTCGGGTTTATTCACGGGGGAAGCTTTGCATATGTGTCTGGTACGCCTTTTGTATACCAGGATATATATGGAGTGTCGCCGCAGGTGTTTAGTATTCTTTTCGGCATTAACGGCCTGGCGATTATATCGGGCAGCTTTATGATCGGGCGCTTTGGCGGAATCATTCATGAGAAGAGCCTACTTCGCATCGCAGTCATTACGGCTATGATAGCGACCGCTGTGCTTTTGACCATGACCATGATTCACGGCCCTCTCGCTACATTAGTCATATCCATTTTCATTTACATGATTACGATCGGCATGGTTCTGACCAGCACGTTTACGCTTGCCATGGAGAGGCAGGGGCACCGTGCCGGAAGTGCAAGTGCGCTGCTCGGCATGCTCCCGCTGCTCCTCGGTTCGATCGTGTCGCCGCTTGTAGGCATTAACGAAACGACAGCCATTCCGATGGGAGCGATCATGTTTGTGACAGCGGTCATGGGCGCACTGGCGTTTTTTGGATTAACGAAAGAACGAACGAAGCAAAACTGATAAAAAGAACCTGACATGACGTCAGGTTCTTTGTTTTTATTTAGAATAACAACAGCAGGCCCGCAATCGCAGGAGTCAAGAAAATGGCCGATTTTAAGACCACCTTTGGCATGAGGTTGGTGAACTTCGCACCTATATAGGCACCGCACATAGTGCCGACCAAAACTTTGATCAGCAATACATAATCGACAAATCCTTCTGTGATATATCCGATGCCTCCGCCTACAGCGAGAGGGATGATCACAAGCATTGTCGTTCCGACAGAATGGCGGATGGACAGGTTCAGCATAATCATTAAACCGATTTGAATAAAAGGGGCCGAACCGATGCCGAATGTGCCGGAAAGAACGCCGGCTGCAATTCCTAAGATGACCGCTCTCGTATATGTTGAAAGAGAGCTTTGATTTACTTGTGCCTTCTCTTTTAAAAGAAACAATCTGATTAAAATGAGAATTGCAGATAAAAATAACATCCCAGCCGTCAAGTAATGAAGCAAATCGGCCGGAATGAAAGCTGTCAGCTTGGCACCGAAAAATGAGCCAACCGCAGCAAAGCATCCGACTGTCAATCCGATTTTCAGTTGAATGTTGCCCTCGCGATAGTGGCTGTACGCACCTGATAAACTGGTGAAAGCCATTCCGGCGAGGGAAGTACCTAAAGCCGTATGAATCGGAACATGGAATAGAAGAGTTAAAAGGGCAATGACAAAGCCAGCTCCTCCGGCACCAATAAAGCCTAAAATAATACCGAGAAGTAACATAACAAAAATGATAAGCATATTTTTTTCCTCCATTGAAGATCTAAAAAAAGTAATAGTGCGCTATTCTGGCGGGGGTATAGTGCCCTGCTGCCGATGAAAAACATGCCGGTTTTTCATCGGCAGTAGTCCGTCGACCGTCGTTCAGCAAACTTATCGTACCTCAGATTCTGAGATCTGACAAGGCAGTTTGTTGCTTCCCACTACCATCTGTTATATGATTTTGATGAAGAAAAGCCTATTCAAAAGAGGTATTATATATGGACGATTTTAAATTACACAAACCGACTCCTTACTACCTGCAATTTTATAACCAGCTGAAAAAAATGATCTTCAACGGGACTTTTAAGCCGGGGGAACGGATAAACGAAACACAGCTGGCGAAAAGCTTTGGCGTCAGCCGCTCTCCGATAAGGGAAGCCATGCGACTGCTTGAGAAAGACGGTTTGTTAAAAGCGGATGACCGCAATGGGTTTTCCATCACATCGTTAACGGCAAAAGATGTAGATGAGATTTATAGAATCAGAATTCCGCTGGAACAGCTGGCAGTCGAGTTAGTCATAGACGAAGCAGATGAGGAAGAGCTGGCCATACTTGAAAAACAGCTTGAAATAACAGAAAAAGCCATTCGCGACGGCACGGAAGATACAGAGATCAT
The DNA here is from genome assembly GCF_026796395.1 of Bacillus sp. T17B1. Lineage (NCBI taxonomy): Bacteria > Bacillati > Bacillota > Bacilli > Caryophanales > Bacillaceae > Bacillus > Bacillus sp. T17B1. The sequence goes on along the minus strand of NZ_JALAYA010000010.1, from coordinate 20,668 downwards.
TCATTTAAACCAAAAATTTCATGAGCTGCTTGTTGATTTCAGCCATAACAGACATTTAAAAAATTTGCTTGAACATGTAAATGATTTAATTCACTTTTGCAGAATCCTTAATTATACTGGCGACCATCGTGCAGAAACAATACTGAGTGAGCACCGCAAGATATTGGAAGAAGTGAAAAAGAAAAACAAAGAAGCAGCCAAACAGTATGTGATGGCTCATTTCAATCATGACTGTGAGCATTTGAAGCATGTGCTTGAACAAGGAAAAGAGAATTGATCAGCGTGATCCGGTACCAAGGGGAGTTGTCCTTGGTATTTTTTTTTGTATTCACAAACATATAAATGGGCTCCCATTAATAACATTTTATGATGGATTTATTAACAATAATGGGGGTTAAACATGTTTATCCATATCGTCCGGCCTGGTGATTCTTTGTTTTCCATAGGCAGAAGTTACGGTGCTTCTGTTGATCAAATCCGGGGTGTGAATGGGTTAGACGAAACGAATATCGTGCCGGGGCAGGCTCTTCTGATCCCTCTTTATGTGTATACAGTCCAGCCGGGAGACACCCTGACCGCGATTGCGGCAAAATCGTTTGTTCCCTTAGAGCGACTGCGGGCCGCAAACCCTGGCATCAGTCCAAATACACTACAAGCTGGAGCAAAAATAACAATTCCTTCTATTTCAAATTACATTGCGGGAACGTTAAGTTTTTACGTGCTCCGAAACCCTGACCTCGATCGGGAATTAATCAATGATTATGCACCATACTCGTCTTCGATTTCAATTTTCGAATACCACATTGCACCTAACGGCGACATTGCAAACCAATTGAATGATGCGGCCGCTATTGAGACAACATGGCAAAGACGAGTGACGCCGCTTGCCACCATAACAAACCTTACATCAGAAGGCTTCAGTACAGAACTCGTTCACCAAGTCTTGAACAATCCGACAGCAAGAACCAATCTGGTCAACAATATTTATTACTTAGTCTCCACAAGGGGATATGGCGGTGTCACAATCGATTTTGAACAGGTGAGCGCAGCGGATCGAGATCTTTTCACTGGGTTTTTACGTCAGCTGAGAGATCGTCTTCAGGCGGGAGGATATGTGCTGACGATAGCTGTTCCGGCAAAAACAAGCGATAATATCCCATGGCTGAGAGGCTACGATTACGGAGGAATAGGTGCGGTTGTCAATTATATGTTTATCATGGCTTATGATTGGCATCATGCTGGAAGCGAGCCAGGTCCTGTAGCACCGATTACTGAGATCAGGAGAACCATCGAGTTTGCGATTGCGCAGGTGCCGAGCAGAAAAATCATTATCGGAGTTCCGCTCTACGGGTACGACTGGATCATCCCGTACCAGCCGGGCACAGTTGCTTCAGCTATTTCAAATCAAAACGCAATCAAGACAGCGATGAGGTACCAAACCCCGATACAATATTCAGACGAATATCAATCACCGTTTTTTCGGTACAGTGATCAGCAGGGACGAACGCATGAAGTATGGTTTGAAGATGTCAGGAGCATGAGCCGGAAGATGCAGATCGTCCGCGAATACAGGTTGCAGGCTATAGGCGCTTGGCAGTTAACCTTGGGCTTCACGCCAGGACCATGGCTTCTGCGGAAATTTTTTACGATCAGAAAGGTTTAAAAAAAGGCACCAGAGCTCGGTGTCGTTTTTTTGATTCAGTCCAGAGGAGCAGAATAGTTCAATCATTTGTCCCTTGCGTGGGATTATGTCTCCATTTTACGATTAGTAGTAGTCTGATCAACAATGATCCAGTATACGATTTGAGAGGGAGTTGTCTAAATGAAGACAGTATTGATTTTAAATTTTCCTGCGGAAGGCCATGTGAATCCTACATTAGGCATTACGAAAGCCTTTGCCGATAGAGGATATGATGTACATTATATCTCCACTGAGAAGTATAAAGAAAGATTGGAAGCAGTAGGAGCGAATGTCCACCTTCATCAGGATTTACTGAGAACAACACCTATTAATATTGCTTCGCCAAATGGTATTCTTGATTTCCTGAAAATACATATCAAAACCTCCTTGGACATCCTATATATCGTAAAAGAGTTGTCGAAAAGCATCCAGTTTGACTTTGTCTATTATGATAAATTTGGTGCGGGGGAATTGGTAAGTGATTACTTAGATATCCCAGGGATTGCTTCATCAGCGTCCTTCCTTTTTGGCGAAGAGCAACTGAAAATTCTGCCCCTGCATCCTGAGTATGGAGCGCCGATTGAATTAGATCAAGAGTGCGAAGACCTCTTGGCAAAAATGAAAGAAACGTACGGTGTTGCCCCGAAACATCTGGTACAATTCATGAACAATAAAGGGGAATTGAATATAGTGTATACAAGCCGTTATTTTCAGCCTGAAAGCGATCGTTTCGGGGATGATTGTCTGTTTATCGGCCCTAGCTTTCCAAAGAGAGCGGGAAAATCAGATTTCCCGATTGAACAGTTAAAAGATGAAAAGGTTATTTATATTTCAATGGGGACTGTTCTGGACAATACGGAGGAATTCTTCAACCTTTGTATAGATGCATTTTCTGGCTTTAATGGAAAAGTCGTCATCGCTGCCGGAGAGAAAGCGGATCTGACCAATTTAAAGCAGGCGCCGGAAAACTTTATTATTGCCCAGTATGTCCCTCAACTGGAGGTGCTTGAGCATGCTGATGTGTTCATTACACACGGCGGAATGAACAGCGTAAATGAAGGCATCCATTTCAATGTGCCTCTGGTTGTAATGCCTCATGACAAGGATCAGCCGATGGTGGCGCAGCGTCTTTCTGAACTCCATGCAGGCTATGTCATCTCTAAAGATGAAGTTGATGTACAAAAATTAAAACAGGGCGTAGATGAGGTTTTGCATCACGATCAATATAAGGAAGGCATCAAAAAAATCAATCAAAGCTTTCAAGAGTCTATGAATATGGACGAAGTGATGGAGAGGATTGATGAATTAATTCGTCAAAAAAACAAATGAGCAAAGAACTCCCGTATCTGGTACGGGAGTTCTTCATTTAAAACTTGATTTTGATCTTTTGAGCATCACTAATCTTCTTATGATTTTGATCAAAAACGTCACTTGTTGTGATTTCAATCCACTTGATCTCTTTTTCTTTCTTTTTATCATCAGCATCTTCATCATGAGCATGGCCGCTTGATGCGTTCACAATAAAGCCGAGATTTCCGGACTTTTCGGCTCCGCCTTCCAATTCGCCATTTAACTCTTCAAGATAAATATCTTTGTTCCAATCAAACGTTTTCCCTGTGTTTGTTTTCATCAAGGCAATCGGCGCAACATTTACTTTCTTTGAAGATGTGTTCTTGATGTCAACGAAGACCTTAACGAAATCAAACTCTTCATCATGTGTTAACACATGAAAATAATCAATCATGCTGTAATCCGGACGCAAATGGATCAGCTTCATTTCTTTTATTGTTAACTCCACGTCGCCAATCTTGTAGGTTTGATTCACTTGCTTGATATCCTTTAAAACAGCTTTTCCCTTGTCATCAGAAAACGTTTGGCCAACCTTCAGCAATGACCGGTCATCGGTTACTTGGGAATTAGGCTGATACTCATCTATACTGTCTTTTTGAGATGATGTGCTTTGCGGAGTGGCTTTTACCGCTGGCTCTCCGCCCGCATTCTTTTTTTCTGTATTGGCGTTTGATGAGCAGCCCGCAAGCACAATGGCAATAACAAAAATTGAAAGAATTTTTTTCATGATGATTCCTCCATTAAAAAGAGATCCCGTTGCTTCATACAAGCAACGGGCAACCTTGTATCCTATTACTTATCGTTAATCTTAATGTTGTATTGTAAAGTCTTGAAGACATTTTTAGCGATTTGTGTATTATCAATTTGGCCGGCAAATGTCTCACTAGACGGCCCGTACGCATAGACGGGAACATCTTCACCAGTATGTCCGCCTGTCGTCCATCCAGTGTGAGATCGTTTATTGAAAATCTCCTCAATTGCATTATCGATTTCAAGCACTTCTTTTGATGTTGCGGCTTTTTTAACAGATTGAATTTCTGATTCAGTTAAAGCCAATTTCTTTTGGTCAATATACGTTTTTAATGTTTTTTCAACATCCGCGCCGTCAGCAATTTTTTCTGCCATAAAGTCAGGTGTGCGTTTTGCGGCTTTAATTGGTTCGCTGAACCAGTTGTAGATGCCGTCTGCACCGATGGAGTATCCGCCGGTTGAGTGGTCAGCCGTTGCGACAACCAATGTATGCTTGTCCTTTTTGGCGAAATCAATAGCCGCCTTATAAGCTTGTTCGAAGTCTTCCATTTCACTCATGGCACCGACGATATCATTGTCATGCCCCGCCCAGTCAATCTGACTGCCTTCCACCATGAGGAAGAATCCGTCTTTATCCTTGCTTAATTTTTTAATCGCTGTGTTTGTCATATCTTTTAATGAAGGAATATCCTTCGTGCGGTCAATCTTTTTAGGCAGGCCGCCGTCAGCGAATAAGCCGAGAACTTGGCTGTCGTTATTTTTCAGCATGTCCTTGCGGTTATCCACATAGCTGTATCCCGCTTTTTTGAATTCCTTGATCAAATTGCGGTCCTTGCGGTCAAAGTTGCTTTTTCCCCCGCCTAGAAGGACATCAATTTTGTGCTTGCCGTTGACCATTTCATCAAAATAATCATCGGCAATCGAGTTCATATTTTTTCGACTGTGATCATGTGAACCGAAAGAGGCCGGAGTGGCATGTGTAATTTCTGAAGTGGCCACCAGTCCTGTTGATTTTCCTTTCTCTTTCGCCGCTTCAAGTACTGTTTTGGCTTCTGAACCATCGTTATCCACAGCAATCGCATTGTTATATGTTTTGATCCCGGCTGACATAGCCGTTGCTGCAGATGCAGAATCTGTTACGTTTTGTTCTGGATCTTCAGGATAAGTCGTTTGCTGGCCGACAAGGTATTGATCAAAAGCGGTAGGCTCTACAAACTTTGTCTTTTTATTATCTTTTAAATAGCGATGGGCAGATGTATAGGACACACCCATACCATCACCAATCAGAACGATAACATTCTTTATTTCGTCTTGATTCCCCTTTTTCTTTTCCTGGGCGCTGGCTTCAGGCACACTGCCGCTGGCTAAGCTGCTGAACGCTATAGATGATAAAACTGCGATAGGCAGTAGTTTCTTCGGGAATTTTTTCAACTGGATAACCTCCTAAAAATAGATGAATCTCATTGACAACCCCATTATATTTTTAAACTGTTAAGCTAGTATTAATTGATTTTAAAGATTGGATTTACAAGAATAAGAGGCAATGACGGAAATGGGAGAGGGTTAACTGCATATGATATGTGAGTTGAAAAAAGTTGATTATCCCCCAACCCACGATAAAAGAGAAGGCAGCAAAACTTTTTCAACATCTTTAACAGAAATAGACCGGGAATGAGGAGGGGATCAATGCGCAACTTACAAGTAAGAAAGAGAGACTGACATTCCAGATCAACGGGAGAATGAGTGAAAATAAGCCAATGATCTATATAAATTCCCATTAGGTAACAGTTAGTCGCGTTATCGATGGAGACACATTTATTGCCGATGTTAATGGTACTGAGGAAAGAATCCGTTTAATATTGGTCGATACTCGGGAAACAGTCCAACTCTTTGGATATATTCCGGATAGTCTATATAATTCTTTTCTTAAAAAGCACCTGGATAAGATAAAAAATGGGAAAAAGACCAATCGAAAAATGAAGGTATATTCTAACTGAGAGGACACTAGTATAAGTGTTTAAATAATTAATCTTTACATGAACATTGAAATTATAAAGAGATTGTAAACCTAACTTTAGAAAGATTTACATAAATAGGGTTTATTGAAAACCTAAGTTCCTCTAGAATAAAACCCACTGGGATTTCTTGTATTTCTCATTAAATCTTTAAGGGAGGGTTTAACCTTGAAAAAGAAACTATTACTACCACTATTCACTTTAATTTTAGCTCTCTTCTCTTCTGGCTTTACGAATAGTGCTGCTGCTGCAACCAATGATGATTTTAAAGAAGAACTATCAAATTTAACTCAGGAAGAAGTAGTATCCAATATTCAACGAATTGATCAGGAATATGAAATAGGAGAAGCGTTCTCAGAAAAAGATCAGGTTTTTATTCAAATGTATGCAAAACCAGTTAATGATGGAATGTTTAGTATAGCTATGTCAAAATATATTTCTGGTTCTAAAAGTGCGAATGGTGTGACAGTAAAAGTTAGTGGAACAATTAAAGATGATATTCAAAACCTAATCAATCAAAGTTTTGGTGCATCAAATTTAAAAACCAGCACGACTGCAGGTTCTAGTAAAGTTACATCAGTAAAAACAGCTGTTCACCATAACGCATATGGACTAGTAGGAAGTGGAGGTATTGGCAAAGTATACTCAGGATCTCTTACTACTTCAGGTAAAAATACTACTCTAACCGGAACAAAGAGATACACAGCAGTTGTAGCGTATGCTACAACATGGTGTTCTGTAACGGTTAATCACACTGGTGGTACTTTTACAATAAACCCTAGCTAAAATAAAGGAGACTTCAAAAATGTTAGAAAGCTTCGGATTCCCAGGAAGTATCATTACTTTAGTAGTTTTGATAGGATTAGTTTTCTTGTTCAGAACAATAATAAGAAGAAAAAAAACAGCTGATAAAAATTAATAAAAGCTATTGTTTTATACAATCCTTTGTAAAATGTATTATTGAAGTCAATCTTTGTGCTTGAGGATTGGTTTCTACCGGCCCCGGAATTAGACCCTCCGGGGTTATTTTTTGCAAAGAGAACAACATGTTGCGATTTTTAATAAAAGTAAGGAAAATCGATATACTCTGTGTGTTAATTGGGATCCTGACAAAAGTAAAGTAACTATACTGATGATGAACCCAAGTCATGCATGCTTTTATTAGTGATAATAACCTCTAAATCACGTAGTATATCTATTGGATTTCTCAAAGAAACGCCACCACGTTTTTTTCCATTCGTTTATTCTGCATAAAATTGCAATTCACCGGTTTTATCTGGTAGCTTCATAAATCCTTCTAGTGCTTGAAATTTTTTTGACAATATCTTTACCTCTCTTTTTAGGCGCTTATCTCTTTCATATCACTAACCAGTGTGCTCTCCCCCTTTCTCATCTTATAATACCTTTTGACTCTTCGATATGAAATCAGTTAATTCAGTTAATTAAGCAAATGCAAATTGTGCTATTTTAAAAATTAGCATGATACCAGCAATCACCAATGAAACACTTATTAAACCATATAGCATTCTAAAGAAAGCATATACTCCTAATATATTAGCGAATGAAATAAACATACAGATGCCTTAAAGAGGTGTCTATACCATTTAAAGCAGGGATCTCTATACAATCCCTGCTTTTAGTCAAACAAGTTTTTTTCGTTTAGCGTAAGCTGACTTGCGGAATAACGATTACCTTGCTTCCACTTCACTTCAATTGTAATATCATGGCCTTCAAGCTCCCGTTCATCCAACCGCTCTAAGAAAGAAACGGACTCCTCTTTTGCGCTTCCATCGCGAGAAGTGCCGCCGGAATAATCTCGAATAGGGATTTCTGTATCAGAGCTGAGCAGATCCTCACCATCCTTTTTTACAATTAGTGCTTCCACATAAGTGCTGTCTGCTTTATCTGTATCACCGATCCAATACAGATTGCCGCTGTATTCATTCGGTGCATCTTCATTTTTTGTGAAAACAGCTTTCCAATCCTGATCTTTGCTTTCTCCCTGCCAATTTGGATACTCCATTCGCACATGATGAATCAGCTGATAGGAAAAAAAGATCAAGCAGAAAGCCAATAATAGGGATGCCATGAAAATGAGAGGGTATTTATAATGACTGGACATAAAAAAACTCCTATTCATTTAATCAATAACCTTTGAAAAAAGAATTTCATCCCGAATCAAAGCCGTTTTCAGCTTTCTCGGGAATCTCTGGCTTGAGTCGCCTCGCTTTTTCAACTGCATTCGGAAACAATGCGGCGAATTGATAGCCTCTCTTTTGATAAAACGCCATCGCATGTACATTATCATTCGTTGTGATAAGCTTTATTCGTTGACAATGTGCATGTTTAGCCGTCTCTTCAACCTGCTGCAGTAAAGCTGTGCCGATTCCTTTCTTTTCAATGATACTATCTAATGAAATAATCTCACAATCTTTTCCATTTATTGCGTGTGTAATACAACCAATGATTTCGCCATCCTCATCTAAAGCGGCATAGCCATCTAATTCATCACATCGAAACATGCCGCTGGAAATCACCATCTCGGGTGAACCCCAATGCTTGGCATAAAAATCGGTCATTACATGTTTCGATAACTCACTGCTTGAGACGATTTTCATCTTAAATCTCCTTTCTAGAAAATGTGTAATTTCAATTTATACAATAAATAATAATAAGGAAATAGTTTGAGGTGACGGCATGGAAATCAACATGTCATTTACGGGAGCACCATATAGACGGAGTGCTGGAAGAGCTTATCAAGAGCGCTCCAGTGCAAAGATTAAAAGGAATCTACCAAGGGGGAGCAAGCTTTTTAGTTAATTCAAAATGGGATGTGACCCGGTATGAGCACTCTATCGGCGTGATGCTCCTCATCAAAAACTTGGGAGCCGGCCTGCTCCACGACGTGTCACACACGGCTTTTTCCCATGTAATCGATATTGTCTTTGAAAATGAAGCGGAAGACTATCATGAAAATAGCTTTCAACAAGTCATTATTCACTCTGAGATCCCGGGTATTCTAAAAAAACACGGTTATGATACCGAAGAAATTTTATCAGACGATACGAGATGGACATTGCTCGAGCAGCCCACACCAGAGCTGTATGCCGATCGGATTGACTACACGCTGCGGGACATGTACCGTTATGGGCACATTAGCCTGAACGAAGCACAAACCGTTTTGAATCATCTCATTATGAGAAACGGAAGGATGTTTCCGGATGGAATCGAAGCTGCCGAATGGTTTGTCTGAGTGTATTACATGGAAGTGATAGATTTCTTTTTGAATCCCGTGAATGTATACGGATATGAGTATTTAGCGCAAACGTTGAAAGCTGCGTTGCGGCATAATGTCATATCCGCAGAAGATCTGCTGAAAATGGATCAAGAAGTACTCGACATCCTGCACGCAGCAAAAAATAAAGAAGTACTGAACTTGCTTCAACATATTCATCCCCGCATCCAAGTAAAAGAAGATAACACTCAGTACGATTTCCATCAAAAGAAAAAAATGCGCCTCATCGATCCATCCATTTTTTATCATGATGAATGGGTCAAAGTCTCAGCTGTCTCCGAAAACGTCAGAAAAATGGGAGAGGCCGCTTATCAAAGAGCAAAAAAAGATGTATGTATAAAAGTGATGCATCACTAATTGCCGCGTAACAGCGGTTTTTTTCATGTTTGACTATGTAAACCAAGGGGAATAGGACAAACTGCGGGACCGTTTTATGAGAATATCAGCGTATTTACATACCATTCGGGGGTATAGTATTCTCAAAAGAGCATGTTTGATTGCAGGCAAAATGAAAGTAAAAATGAAGCAAAGGAGAATGAACATGAAAGTCTCTAAAAAAGCACTGGGAATTCTGATGTTATCTCTTATTTTTGTTTTATCAGCTTGTGGAAATAACAGTAGCACGAATGAAAACAATCATGAAAATCATTCAGGTTCGTCATCACATGAAGAAATGGAGCATTCCGGATCGGCTGACGTACCAGAGGGATTACAGGAATCTAAACATCCGAAATATAAAGTAGGCAGCCAAGTGGTCATCAATGCATCTCATATGAAAGGCATGAAAGGTGCAGAAGCTACAGTGACAGGCGCCTATGACACAACAGCGTATGTAGTCTCTTACACTCCGACAAACGGAGGGCAGCGCGTAGATCATCACAAATGGGTGATTCAAGAAGAAATTAAAGATGCCGGAGATAAAACATTAAACCCCGGAGATCAAGTGATCTTAGAGGCTTCTCATATGAAAGGCATGAAGGGAGCAACAGCCGAGATCGACTCCGCCGAAAAAACAACCGTATACATGGTTGACTATACATCGACAACGAGCGGTGAAAATGTGAAAAACCACAAATGGGTGACCGAAGGCGAGCTTTCAGCTAAGTAATAAAAAATCCTCCTTTTACAAGGAGGATTTCAGCGTGTCGACAAACCCTCGCATTCGTTGTCAGTCCTGCGCGTTGGTGCTCACGAATTTCTACATTCGCTGCGCTCCAACGCTCGTCCTTCCTAGACTTCAAGGGTTTTCAATCACGCTGAAAGATGAAAAAATCCTCCTTTTACATGGAGGATTTTTTTGCTGTCTGAACAGGTCTTGTTAAAGAAATGAAAGCAAACAGGACAGCGATAATGACAATCGATCCGCCGCACCATGCCGTTGAGACAACAGTCCCCGTCTGATCCAAAACAACACCGCCAATGGCTGAGCCAAGGGCAATTCCGACTTGGAGGGCAGAGGTATTAAAGCTTTGCTGAATGTCAGACGAATCTGGTGCAATTTCAATTAAATAGCTTTGCTGAGCCGGGGCGAGACTCCAGCTTAGCAGACCCCAAATGACCATAACAGGCAAAAAGAAAATCATAGACGATGTAGATAGCGGCAGTAAGAACATAATGATGGCAAAGGAACCGGTCACCAGCAAAATGCTCTTAAAGGAACCAAGCCGGTCAGAAAGCGCTCCTCCGAATGGGCCTCCGCATACAGCGGATATCCCGAAAAGGAAATAACAAATGCTGACCCAGAAAGAGCTCAGGTGAAGAGTCTCTTCTAAAAACGGAGCGAAGTAAGCGTATAGCGTATAATGCCCCGCCAATGTAAACATCGTGACGAGATGTGAACTTGCGATTTTCAGATTGCCAATCGTCTTGAGCTGATCCCTGAAAGGAATCATTTTTTCCGCTGGTATCTTTTCTAAGAAGATTGAAATAATCAGCATAGAGACCAGCGCCAACAGGCCGATGCCAAGGAACAAAATGCGCCATCCGAAAGAGTCACTGATTAAGATTCCGAGCGGCACGCCTAATGCAATAGCGGAGCTGAATCCCATAAAAATAATTCCGATTGCGCGGGCTCTGTATTCAGGCGCCACAATTTTCGGGGCAATCGTTAAAGAGAGCACAACAATCAGACCTGTACTCATTGCTGCTAATACCCGAGATACCATCAATGTTGCAAAATTAGGGCTGAAATAGGCAACAAGGTTGCTTAGGAAGAAAACAAATAAGGCAATTAAATATAAACGCTTCCGTTCAATCTTCGCGGTCAATGCCATAAGCAGCGGCCCTGACACTGCATATCCCAGCGCGAACACACTGATCAGCTGCCCGGCTGAGACAATGGAAATGTCTAAATCATTTGCGATCTGAGGAAGAATTCCTCCCACAATTAACTCAACCAACCCGACTGCAATCGTAGAAGCTGCAAGCAGGAAAACTTTAAAATTCATAACAAACTCCTTTACTTAAATGTTTTGACAAATAAAAAAATCCTGATTACAAAAAATGTCATAAACAATTTTTGTAATCAGGATTTTACGGTTCCTGGTAGACACCCTCAAACCATATTATTGAGGTTATACAAGAGATAATTGCTATTTAATTGATTCGTTGCTGTTGATGAGTGTATCACATTATGAATGAATCTTCCATAGAAAAATTTACAAAGCAATGAACCGGACAAGAATATGATTATATTTATCTAATAAAAGTATAGACATTTAATGTTTAATGTCTATAATAACAGTTGTAAGCGTTTTAATCACAAGGGGGGAAAGCAGTTGAAAAAAATATTACTGGCGTGCAGTTCAGGAATGTCTACCAGTTTATTGGTGACAAAAATGAAGGAATACGCTCAATCCATCGGAGATGAAGCGGAAATTTGGGCAGTCAGCCAAGATAAGGCGAAAGAAGATATGAGAAATGCGGATGCTGTTTTGATCGGTCCGCAAATGAGCTTTCTGAAAAGCGAACTCCAAAAAGAGGCGAATCAATACAACATTCAGGTTGAAGTCATTGACATGATGGCCTACGGAATGGCGGACGGCAAAAAAGCGTATGAGCAGGCATTGTCTTTAATGGGGAATCAATAATGGAACAGATGAACATCACGGATTTAAAAGACGAACAAATCAGTTTTCAGCTTATCCTGTACAGCGGCAATGCCCGAAGCTCCATCATACAATCTCTGCGCGCCTATAAGGAAGGGAACAAGGAGGAGGCGGATGCCCTCATTGCGAAGGCTGAGCAGGATTTATCCGCGTCACTTTCAATTGATACAGAAAGAATCCAGCGGGGATGAGGCGGCTTTCTCCTTGCTGCTCATGCATGCGGAGGATCACCTGATGTCAACATTAGCCATGAAGGAATTAGTGAAAGAGCTGCTTGATCTCTTTAAAACAAAAAATCTATAAAAAATCGGGGTGGATAAGGTTGTTCGAGAAAATCAGCCAATTCCTTGTTCCAATTGCAGGGACGTTAAACAATAACCGCTATTTGCAAGTGTTGCGTGATGCATTCATGCTGGCTTTCCCGCTTACGATATTCGGGTCCATTTTTGTGGTGTTAACGAACCTGCCGTTCTTAAACAAATTTATGAATGCCTCAATGCTTACATCGTTTCAGTCTCAATTCGGCATTGCCTCCACTGCGACTATGGGCATTATGTCTGTCTTTGTCGTTTTCGGGATAGGCTATTACCTGTCAAAAAGCTATCAGGTTGAAGCTGTATTTGGCGGCGCGATCGCTTTGGTTTCCTTTTTGCTCTTAACGCCATTTATCATTCAGCCGGAAACAGGAGATGCCGTTACAGGGGTTATCCCGGTCGACCGTCTCGGTGCAAAAGGGATGTTTCTTGGCATGATAACGGCATTTCTATCTACTGAAATCTACAGAAGAATTGTTTAAAAAAACCTGACAATCAAAATGCCTGCCGGCGTTCCGCCTGCTGTGGCAAAATCATTTGCCGCACTTATTCCGGCTTTTATTACATTGACAGTGTTTTTGCTGATTAACGTTCTGGTGACACAGCTTTTTAGAACAAATATGCACGACGTTATTTATCATGCGATTCAGGCGCCGCTTGTCGGACTTGGAAGCGGTATCATTCCGACGCTGATTGCCGTGTTTTTCATTCAAATCCTTTGGTTTTTCGGCCTGCACGGACAGATTATTATCAACTCCGTGATGGACCCGATTTGGAATACACTGCAGGTAGAAAACCTTTCTGCTTATACAGCGGGAAAAGAAATCCCTCATATTATTTCAAAGCCGTTTATGGAGATTTATACAGTAGGGATGGGAGGAACCGGGATGACGCTTGCGATTGTGTTTACCATTCTTATATTCATGAAAAGCAGGCAGATGAAGCAAGTATCGAAACTCGGCCTCGCCCCCGGTATTTTTAACGTAAACGAACCGATTATCTTCGGGCTTCCAATTGTCATGAACCCGATCATTATTGTGCCTTGGGTTTTGGCGCCGATGGTTGTTACGCTCGTCACCTATCTGGCCATGTCAGCGGGGCTCGTTCCGCCACCGACTGGTGTGACGGTGCCGTGGACGGTTCCGTTATTCATTAATGGCGTCATGGCGACGAACTCGATCATGGGGGGCGTGATGCAGCTTGTCAATCTGCTGATTGTTTTCGTGATATGGTTTCCGTTCCTGAAAGCAATGGACAAATTAAATCTGGTAAAAGAAAAAGAACAGGCTGTCCAAGAGTCAGCTGCTCAGCAAAATGATAACAATATCAAAATGTGACATAAGGGGAGAGAGACTTGGCACAAACAGAACAATATCGTTTTCCGAAAGATTTTTGGTGGGGGTCATCCGCCTCAGCAACACAAACGGAGGGTGCCGCCGATAGAGACGGAAAAGGGCAGAATATTTGGGATTATTGGTTTGAAAAAGAACCGCATCGTTTTTTTGATCATGTCGGACCCGCAGCTACATCTCAATTTTACGACAACTATAAAGAAGATATCAGGATGATGAAGGAGCTTGGCCACAATTCGTTCCGGATGTCGATTTCCTGGTCGCGTTTAATACCGGACGGAGTAGGCGAGATCAATGCCAAAGCAGCGGATTTTTATAGTAGTGTCATTGATGAGTTGATCGCGAACGGAATAGAACCTTTTGTCAATTTGTTTCATTTTGATATGCCGATGGAACTTCAAAAAAACGGCGGCTGGGTAAATAGGGAAACGGTTGACGCTTATGAAAATTATGCGAAAACAAGCTTCCGTTTGTTTGGCGATCGGGTGAAAAAATGGTTTACGCATAATGAACCGATCGTCCCCGTAGAAGGCGGATATTTATATGATTTTCATTATCCAAACAAGGTCGATTTTAAAGAGGCCGTCCAGGTCGGATTTCATACAATGCTATCAAGTGCCCGTGCCATTCAGGCATACAGGGAGATGAAGCAGGACGGAAAAATAGGCATCATCTTAAATTTAACCCCTTCATACCCAAGAAGCAGCCATCCTGCGGATGTAAAAGCAGGGGAAATAGCAGACGCGTTTTTTAACAGGTCCTTTTTAGACCCTTCTGTTAAAGGAGAATTCCCTAAAGAGCTGGTTGAGATTTTGAAGAGAGAAGGCTTTGTGCCCGACTATAAGAAAGAAGATCTTGAGGCCATCAAACACAATACAGTTGATCTGTTAGGTGTGAATTATTATCAGCCGAGACGTGTAAAGGCAAAAGAACATCTTCCGAATCCCGACGCTCCTTTTTTGCCGGACAGGTATTTTGGTCCTTACATCTTGCCGGGCCGCAAAATGAATCCTCATCGCGGCTGGGAGATTTACGAAAAAGGCGTTTATGATATTTTGATCAATTTAAAAGAAAATTACGGGAACATTGAGTGTTTTATTTCAGAAAACGGGATGGGAGTTGAAGGCGAGGAACGCTTCAGGGATGATCAAGGCATTATTCAAGATGATTACCGGATTGAATTTATTAAAGAGCACCTCAAATGGATTCACCGTGCCATCCTGGAAGGATCAAATGTAAAAGGCTATCACTTATGGACATTCATGGACAACTGGTCTTGGACTAATGCCTATAAAAACAGATACGGGTTTGTATCAGTCAATCTCGATAAAGACGGAGAAAGGACCGTCAAAAAGAGCGGAAAATGGTTTAAAAAGATTGCTGAGCAAAACGGTTTCTAGATTTACAGATTTTCCGGCAACCATCATGAAAATTAGAGTTCACAGCAAAGCCACAACATTGATGAAACAGGGAAAAGAACTTATGATATCCGTAATAGCTTATGTGATATCAAACTCTAACAGCTGCCGGAGGATACCAATGAACAAATACGAAATCATCGCAAATGAAATGAGAAATAGAATCAAAAATAACGTCTATCCGATCGATCAGCCGATCCCTGATGAAGTATCTCTTGCAAAAGAATTTAACTCAAGCCGCATGACAATGAAGAGAGCCTTGGATAATTTGGTTGCCGAGGGTCTGTTGTTTAGAAAACGGGGCCATGGCACATTTATTATTCAATCAGCAATACAGGATGACCATGTCCATGTAGTCAGCAATGAGATTTTGGGATTGACCAACTTGCTGAAAGATAAAAAAATCAAAAGTAAGGTCATTCAGTTTGAAGTGCAATTTCCTACTGAGGAAGTGGCCGCCCATTTGTCTATTGATCAGAAAACACCGGTTTATTATGTCGTAAGGCTGCGCATTGTAGAAGATGAACCCTATGTATTGGAAAAAACATATATGCCGACTCATTTAATACCGGGCATTAATGATGATGTCCTTCATGATTCGATCTACAATCATATTACCAACGTGCTGCAGCTCAAAATCGCCGGAACGCATCGGAAAATCAGAGCCTGCAAATCTGATCATATTGACCAGCAGCATCTGGGCTGCAAACAGGATGATCCAATTCTTGAAGTTGAACATGTCGGCTTCTTAGACAACGGCATTCCTTTTGAGTATTCCTTTTCACGTCATCGGCATGACAAATTTGTTGTTACTTCTGTAAACATACGGCGCTGATTGCGGAGACAACAAGGAGGCCATCTGCATGCTTGGCGGTATTGAAGCAGGCGGCACAAAGTTTGTTTGTGCTGTCGGTAAACAAGATGGAACGATCATTGACCGGATAGAGTTCCCCACAACGACGCCGGATGAAACGATAGAGAAAGTGATTCGGTATTTTCGCCAATTTTCTTTACAGGCAATCGGCATCGGCTCCTTTGGTCCCGTTAATAACGATAAAACCAGTAAAACATACGGAACCATTACGGCGACGCCGAAAGCGGGCTGGGGACACTATCCCTTTTTGCAAACCGTTAAGAATGAAATGAAAATCCCAGTCGGTTTTAGTACGGATGTCAATGCTGCGGCGCTGGGTGAATTCCTTTTCGGTGAAGCGAGGGATCTCAACAGCTGCCTGTATATCACAATTGGCACTGGGATAGGTGCGGGTGCAATTGTAGAGGGCAAGCTCCTTCAGGGGCTGTCACACCCAGAGATGGGCCATATTTATATCCGGCGGCACCCGGATGACATATACCAAGGGAAGTGCCCGTATCATAAGGACTGCTTTGAAGGCTTAGCTTCCGGTCCCGCTATAGAAGCACGCTGGGGAAAAAAAGCTGCTGATGTATCAGATATGAATCAAGTCTGGGAACTGCAAGGATACTATATTGCCCAAGCGTTGGCTCAGTATATTTTGATCCTGTCACCCAAAAAAATTATTCTTGGCGGCGGCGTCATGCAACAGAAACAAATATTTTCTTATATTTATCAGTATATACCGAAAATCATGAACAACTACTTAAATTTTTCTGAATTATCAGATAATATAGGCGGTTATATTGTACCTCCACGTTTAGGCAGCAACGCCGGAATCATCGGCACGCTTGTCTTAGCGCATCAAGCCTTACAAGCAGAATCAGCATCCGGGGAGGTGCGGTCATGAAACACCCTTTATTTTTGGAGCCTGTCTTTAAAGAAAGAATATGGGGGGGAACAAAACTTCGAGATGCCTTCGGCTATGCGCTACCCTCAGAAAGAACAGGTGAGTGCTGGGCCGTTTCTGCACATGCCCATGGCTCGTCGGCTGTTAAAAATGGCCCGCTGGCAGGAAAGACACTTGATCAAGTATGGCAGGATCACCCGGAAGTTTTCGATTTTCCAGATGAAAAGGTGTTTCCGCTGCTGGTAAAGCTGCTGGACGCCAATATGGATCTCTCCGTGCAGGTACATCCTGATGATGATTATGCGACACTTCACGAAAACGGCGATCTCGGAAAAACGGAGTGCTGGTATATAATTGATTGCAAGGATGACGCCGAACTGATTTTGGGCCATCACGCAAGCACAAAGGAAGATTTTAAACGGCGAATGGTAAGCGGCGATTTGAAAGGGCTGCTGAGGCGAATCAAAATCAAACCCGGAGATTTCTTTTATGTGTCAAGCGGTACGCTCCATGCCTTGTGTGAGGGCACCCTTGTCCTTGAAATCCAGCAAAACTCTGATACAACGTATCGCGTTTACGATTATGACCGTTGTAATGACCAGGGCCAAAAAAGATCTCTTCATATAGAAAAAGCTATGGATGTCATAACAATACCGCATATCGATCAAGTGTATGCACCGGAAGTGAAAGAAGTTGATAACGCGGTGATCACTGCTTATGTACAATCGGATTATTTCTCAGTGTACAAATGGAAGATTAGCGGGCGAGCTGTTTTTCCTTCTCATCAAACCTATTTGCTGGGGAGCGTTCTGTGCGGATCAGGACGAATCGTAAAACATGGTATTCAGTATGAGTGCAATGCAGGCTCACACTTTATTTTGCCTGCGCATTTTGGCGAATTTTCAATAGAAGGAACATGTGAGTTGATGATATCTCATCCTTAATGAATGGGGGAATGACATTTGTTTAAGAAACATACTCTTTGCTCATTTTCTTTTTACTTGCGTCTTTTATTTTAGCAAAACCAATTGAAGCGCACACTGTGTCGCCTGTAAATCCTCATGCACAGCAGACAACAAAAGCAGTGATGAATTGGCTTGCTCACTTGCCGAATCGAACGGAAAACAACGTCCTTTCCGGAGCGTTCGGAGGGTACAGTCATGACACATTTTCTATGGCTGAGGCTGATAGAATCCGAAGCGCTGCAGGACAATCACCTGCTATTTACGGCTGTGATTATGCAAGAGGATGGCTTGAAACAGCTAATATTGAAGATTCGATTGATGTAAGCTGCAACAGCGATTTACTTTCGTATTGGAAAAGCGGAGGAATCCCGCAAATCAGTTTGCACCTGGCGAATCGGCTTTTCAGTCAGGGCATTTTAAAACACCGATCACAAACGATCAGAATAAAAACATACTAGATTCATCAACAGCGGAAGGGAAGCGGCTGAATGCCATGCTCAGCAAAATTGCTGACGGACTTCAAGAATTGGAGAATCAAGGTATGCCTGTTCTGTTCAGGCCGCTGCATGAAATGAACGGTGAATGGTTTTGGTGGGGACTTACATCATATAACCAAAAGGATAATGAAAGAATCTCTCTATATAAACAGCTCTACAAGAAAACCTATCATTATATGACCGACACAAGAGGACTTGATCATTTGCTTTGGGTTTACTCTCCCGACGCCAACCGAGATTTTAAAACCAATTTTTACACGGGGGCGTCTTACGTGGATATTGTCGGATTAGATGCATATTTCCAAGATGCGTACTCGGTTAACGGCTACGATCAGCTAATAGCGCTTAACAAACCATTTGCCTTTACAGAAGTCGGCCCGCAAAATGCAAACGGCAGCTTCAATTACAGCCTGTTGATCAATGCAATAAAACAAAAGTATCCGAACACCATTTACTTTCTGGCTTGAAATGATGAATGGAGCCCAGCTGCAAACAAGGGTGCTTCAGGTTTATATAACGACAGCTGGGCACTCAATAAGGGTGAGATATGGAATGGTGATTCTTTAACGCCTATCGTCGAATGAATCCAAAGCTGAAGGTGCTCAAGACATTTCTTGAGCACCTTCATACATGGATTAGGCTAGGCATTCATATCGCCTAACCCAGGACTGTGTTCATTTGCAATTTCCGGAAGCACTGGTACAGGGAACCCTGCCGGAGGCTCTATTACTTGTAACTCTCCGCCATTTCTGCTCGGAGATGTTCCTTGAAAGATTTCGCCGATTCTTGTTTCATCCAATCTGAAATTAAACTGTGCATTGTGGTAGCCTAATTCAACATACTTTCTGCACTCAGGATATTTATTAATGTCGTAATTCGGCACAGGTAAGAGCTTCGCCCACTCAACACCCAATGTCTCGAGCGCTTTCGCAAACGCATTTTGGTGAGCATTGTCACGCACAATCAGAAAAGCAAGAGTCTCCCGAAACGTCTGATTAGAACTCATTTCATAAATCCTTGTTTTCTGCAGCACGCCTGTTGACTCAAGAAGCAAGTTATCCAACAGGTCGGTAATTAAGTTTCCATGGTTATATACCCATGACCCATTCCACGGATTGCCCCCTGCATCAACTGGAAGGGAACTCTGCGCCCCAATAATGTAATGATGAGGATTAGCATGTTTAACGGCTTCATCAAGTGGTGCCTGATCTGCACCTTGACTGCCGACACCTGCACCTCCTGATTCATCTAATAAAGCATTAATTGTGTTTTGAACCAGTTCAACGTGTGCGATCTCCTCTAAAAAAATGCCACGGAGCAGATCACGGTACTGTTTCTGTTTTCCTCTGAAATTGGAGCTTTGGAAAAAAAACTGCATCATCGTACGCATTTCTCCGTAATGGCCGCCTAATATTTCCTGGAGGACCTTAGCAGCTGACGGGTCTGGCTTGTCCGGTTTAATGATATTGATCAGCTCTTCTTTGTAGTAATACATAACACACCTCATTTCTAGTAATTGTTTTCTTATATACTTTGTAAAAATAGATAAAATATACGCATCACTAAGCCCGTAAAAGAATCCGATAAAAAAATATAGAAAAAGTGTTGACCGCAGAAATTGCACATGGTATATTATTAAACGTCGCTGATGAACAGCACGAAACAAAACGAAAACAAAAAAATTTCTCAAGGTGTTTACAAGTTTTTAAAAATGTGTATAATAAGAAAAGTCGAGTTGAAAAAGATTCGATCTTCGAAAAAACATTTTTAAAAAACTTCTTGACTTCAACATCAAATGATAGTATGATAGTTAAGTCGCTTGATAAGCGCCCGTAGCTCAATTGGATAGAGCGTTTGACTACGGATCAAAAGGTTAGGGGTTCGACTCCTCTCGGGCGCGCCATTATAAAATACCACGCGGGTGTAGTTTAGTGGTAAAACCTCAGCCTTCCAAGCTGATGTCGTGAGTTCGATTCTCATCACCCGCTCCATTGTTTATTGAATGATCTTTGAAAACTAAACAAGACAAAACGTACCTGTTAATTCATTTTTTATAAAATCGCACAGCGATGTGCGTAGTCAGTCAAACTAAGGCCTGCACGACGCAGGTCACACAGGTGTCACCGCAGGATGCGGTGGACTTAACCTGTGATCCATTTTA